>CAJOQO010000307.1 GCA_905236545.1 uncultured Lachnospiraceae bacterium | reverse complement strand
GGGCAAAGATCTCAGCGTCGTTCCTGCTATGGTTTGCTTATGGGGAAGCCACCACTCCGGCCTTGTGCTATGCCTGCCGCAGGCCACCTGCTTGGAATCATTAGACGGCCGCAGGGGTTTCTGAGGCTGTCCAGGTGCGCTGCGAAAAGCTGCTTGAGTTATAGCGAGTGATATTGTTATAATAGGATTCAGGTTTTATCGGGCTCGCAGAATTGCTGTGAGTAAAACAGGTATCGTAGTGAGGAGGTAGTATGAAGAAGGTTAAATTATTTGCGGCTGCCGTCGCACTCACTGCTCTCGCATTGACAGGCTGCAGCAGTAAGCCAAAAGAGACAGAAGCGCCCAAGGAGACGCAGGCGAAGGAAACACAGGCGCCCGAGACGCAGGCGAAGGAAACGCAGGCCCTCGAGACGCAGGCGGATGAAACACAGGCACCAGCTGCAGAGACAGAAGCGGCAGTTGTTGAGACGGAAGCACCGGAAACAGAGACAGAAGAAGCTGCTGATACGGAAGAAGCAGTTGTTGAGACAGAAACGGAAGAAGCAGTCGTTGAGACAGAAACGGAAGCAGCAGCTGAGACAGAAATGGATCAGGCGAAAACGATAGTCGTTTTGGTCACAGAGACTGAAGAAGAGACCGAAGGCGACGTCGAGACGGAAGAGGAAGCGATCGAGACCGAGGAAGAAACAGAAACCGAAGAAGCGGTTGAGACGGAAGAGGAAGTGATCGAGACCGAAAGCGAGATCGTTGAGACGGAAGAGGAAGCGGTAGAGACCGAAGTCGAGACTGAGGAAGAAACAGAAACCGAAGAAGCGGTCGAGACAGAAGCGGAGACAGAGACTGAAGCAGAAGGTGAGGCATCCGGCGTCATGACGTATGAAGAGTACGTCAACGCAGAAACAGGTACCCTCGTTACTGTCGAGGCCTATGTCCAGGGCAAGCAGGAATGGTATGAGGATAACAAAGAAGTCGGTACGGATACTGTTACGATCTACGCACAGGATAAGGACGGCGGATACTTCTTCTATGACGTGCCGTGCAGCAAGTCTGATTATGCAAGACTGAAGCCGGGAGTCAAGATCCGCTTCACCGGATATAAGAGTGAGTGGGCTGGCGAAGATGAGATTGTGGCAGATGATCTGGATTCGATTGAGATTCTGGATGAGAAACCATATCTTCCCAAGGCAATTGACGTGACAGAGATAATGGCAGATGAAGATGAGCTGTACAAACACCTGAACGAGAAGGTTTCATTTAAGGGCATGACTGTCGAGCCGGCTTCGGTAGTGGAGGAAGAGACCGAATCTGCTGCGGGCGGCAAGTCCAAAACAAAGGCGAAAGAAGCACCGGCCTTCCTGTATGGCTGGGACGGTTCCGGATCAGAAGGCGATGACCTGTATTTCGAGGCATCTGTAGATGGAGAGACTTACTCCTTTGTGATAGAGTCCTATCTGTGTGATAAAGACAGCGATGTCTATAAGGCAGTCGAGAACCTGAAGGTTGGCGATAAGATTGACATGGAAGGCTTCCTGTATTGGTACGAAGAACCACTGCCCCATATTACAAGTGTTGTGGTAGAGGGCGCGGAAGAAGAGTAAGGAGCTGTACCAGAATCAACGAGACCCCCGGGACGGAAGTTCCCGGGGATCTTTTCTGGAAAAATGAAAACCGGAAAGATCTGTCCCGGATAACGAAAGAAACGGACAAGAGCGTCCCGAAAGATACGGGCAAAAGCGTTCCGAAAGATACGGACAAAAGCGTTCCGAAAGATGTCAGTGAGTCAGGTCTCTGAAAAGTGTTTTCAGGGAGGAGGATACGAATGAAACAAAACGGGGAAAACCGGGGAGGCAGGGAGAACAAGGCGAACAAAGAAAACCGGGGAGACAGGGAGAACAAGGCGAACAAGACTAACGGGGAAAACAAGGAAAACAAGGAGATCAGGAAGCCGGCTGGCGATCCGTCAGATGCTCCGGCTTTGACGGATGAGGAGGTCGGCGCTCTTCTGGCAATTCTGAAAGAGCGCGGAGAAAGTATTACGACGGCAGAGTCTCTTACGGCCGGTATGATCAGCGCAAGGCTGGCGGATATTCCGGGCTGCTCGGATGTGATGGGCAGGGCTTTCGTCACTTACTGTGACGATGCGAAGCATGAGATGGTAAAGGTGAAGAGGAAGACGCTGAAAAAATGGACCGCCGTCAGCAGTAAGTGTGCAAAGCAGATGGCAAAAGGCGGTGCGAAGATGTCGGGAGCCGAAGCGTGTATCAGCGCAACCGGTTATGCCGGACCGCCGTCCGGGCCGGAAGACAAAACAGTCGGACTGGTCTATCTGGGCTGTTTCTACCGCGGAAAGACTTCCGTGGAAGAGCATCATTATACGGGAGCAAGAAATGACATCCGTGCCAGAGCAATGAACGATGCTCTGCGGCTTCTCGGAAAGATGCTGAAACAGTGAACGATGCTCTGCGGCTTCTCGGAAAGATGCTGAAACAGTGAATGATACCTGTTCGCTTTCCTGCCGGACAGAAAGACACACCGGGAGATCAGACCTGATAGGAATGCCTGTAAGCGGATGGAGACATCTTATATTTCTCTGCAAACATCTTGTTAAAGTAGCTGGAGTTGGTACAGCCGACTTCAGCTATTATTTCGTAAATGAAATGATCCGTATGTGTCAGCAGCCATGCGGCTCTTTTCAGCCGGACTTCCCAGAGGTATTCGTTGAAAGTCAGCCCGAAACGTTCAATAAAGAGCTGGCCCAGATATGCGGTGTTTATGAAATACTTCGCGGAGAGCGCCTTCAGCGTCAGCCGTTTGGAGTAATTTTCCCGGATCTCAAGTGCAATCTGATCAAGGATATTTCCTGGACGATTCGACGCATTTTGGGAGATATCCTCCGGGACAGGCGGAACCGGCACGGCGCTGTCACCTGCAGCCTCCTTTTCTGCCGGCTCCTTTCTGACAGGCTCCTTCTCGATCAGCCGGACGCTGTATTGTATGAGGTAATTCGTATTCAGATAACCGGCCACACGTTTGATCGAATGGCGCATGTCTTTGTATTCTCCTGAGAGGTCGGTCATCCTGATATCAAATTCAAGCTTCTTCCCCTCCCCTGCCAGGCGCCGCCGGATACTCTTCGGGTTGGTTCTTTTCAGAAAATCATCTTTTTCCTTCGCTGTTTCGATTGCCGACACGATGGTGGTACGCCATTCCAGGAAGGAAAGCGAAAATGAATTCTGCCCTGACAGGGGCAGCTCCGCAACATAGATATTCCGGCACTGATCATGATCAAGATCCACGATCATAGAGTAGAGAAGATCGGCATTCTCCGGCCGGATCCCTACAATCTCAATCAGATCCTCACAGACACCTGCGTTATAGGGAAAGAGAAGCAGATATCCGGACTGGTGATCAGCTTCGGGAAGAAACAGAAATGAAAAGAAGAGAGCTCCGGAATCCTGCTTCAGCATAAACCGTCTTGTGAAACAACCGCCTTCCAGCAGTCCCCTCACAATAAAATGCTGATAAGCCTCGAGCGTATTCTGCCCGAGGCGGACATCCTGGAACAGAAGCGAACAGCAAAGCGCCGTATAACAGCCCTCATCGTCCTCCTTTTCCGGAAGATAGGGAAACGCCTTCAATACTTTGAAAGTATCATTGGCAAGATTTACCCGGTACATACCAACGCAGTTCTCAATGATCACATCGCAGATCTTATTCACGACAGCTTTTCCCCCGACAGTTATTCTCCTATTCCCCCGATTTCCAGACCTCCCGGCTGAATGAGTCTGTAAAAATTCACTATTATTATGTGAAACATTTTACCCGAGTTTTCAGTAATATGGAGCTTTGGATTGTCAATATTATAGATTTGAGCAGACTTTACAAAAGATTTGACAACTATGGGAATGAATCACAAAGTCCAAAAAAAGATATTGCATTCAGATGCCTGAAGTAGTATGATGTTGTCAGGACATATGAATATACGCTCATATGAATGTACAGAAAAATGATATGGAGGCAGAGCTATGAAGAAGAAGTACAAACTGGATGAGGTTGACTGCGCAAACTGTGCGCTGAAACTGGAGAATGCGATCAGTGAGATCAACGGGGTTTCTAATGTAAAGGTGAACTATATGATGCAGAAGCTGACGCTTGAAGCGGACGATGCGGTATTTGACGCGGTTGAGAAGGAAGCCCTTGCCGTGTGCAAACGGATGGAACCGGATATGGATGTGACGGCACTGTAAGGAAGTCCGGACGGCGGAAAGAAGCGCGGGCAGTGAAGGGAAAGTCCGGACGGCGGAAAGAAGCGCGGACAGTGAAGGGAAAGTCCGGAAGCGGCAGGAAATAGAGGAAACAGCGATGAATATCCAACTGACCAGGAAACAGAAAAAATGGCTGGGGCGGATCGTGCTGGGTGCGATCGGGTTCGTCGTCCTGGAGATTCTGGAGCACACCGGCGCATTTGACGGAGGAAGATGGTGGCTGGGACTTTTGTGCGCCCTGGTTCCTTACCTCATCGTCGGCTGGGATGTGATCCGCAAATCGATCCGAAACATCCTGCATGGCGATGTGTTTGATGAAAACTTCCTGATGATGGCAGCGACCTTCGGCGCATTTGGAATCGGCGAGTACCCGGAGGCTGTGGCGGTGATGCTGCTGTACCAGATCGGTGAGCTGTTCCAGAATTATGCGACGGGAAGAAGCCGTGATTCCATCTCTCAGCTGATGAGCCTTGTCCCGGAGACCGCGATCGTAGAGCGGGACAGCAGGACGGAGGAGGTTGACCCGGATGAGGTTGAGGTCGGTGAGATCATCATCGTCCGTCCGGGCGAGAAGATCCCGCTTGACGGGGAAGTGGTTGAGGGAGAGTCTCTGATCGACACCTCCGCTTTGACCGGCGAGTCGGTTCCGCGGGCCGCGCGGGCCGGCGACTCTGTGATCTCCGGCTGCGTGAACGGGAAAGGCACCCTGAAGATCCGCACTTCCAGATGTTATGAAGATTCTACGGTTTCGAAGATCCTGGAGCTCGTGGAAAACGCGACGGACAAGAAGACGCATGTCGAGAATTTTGTGACCAGGTTCGCGCGCGTCTACACGCCGATCGTGACGGTCAGCGCCCTGATCATCGCAGTGGCCCCGCCGCTCGTCCTCGGCGGGGGCGGGCAGACCTGGATCGACTGGATCCGCCGCGCATGCATTTTCCTGGTCGTATCCTGCCCCTGTGCACTGGTCATCTCGGTGCCGCTGGGCTTCTTCGGCGGGATCGGCGCGGCGTCCCGGACCGGCGTGCTGGTCAAGGGCAGCAACTTCCTGGAATCCCTCGCTTACGTGAAGACGGTAGTGTTCGATAAGACGGGAACCCTGACAAAAGGAGAATTCCGCGTTACGGCGATTCATCCGGCGGATCATCCAGTGGCCCAACCGGCAGCTCAACCGGCGATTCAACCGGCGGAGCAGGCACTTCTGGAAATCGCGGCTTACGCGGAGATGTATTCTACCCACCCTGTGGCGGAGTCGATCCGGACCGCTTACGAGGAATCTCTGCAGGATCCGGAAGGGGCTGTAACCGGCGGCAGCAGCCTCGATGCTTCCCGGCTCGGGAAGACAGAGGAGATCGCAGGCCATGGCGTGGCTGCGGAAGTGGACGGCAGACAGGTTCTTGCGGGCAATAAGAAGCTGATGCGTAAGTACGGGATCGATGTACCGGAGGAGGAATATGCAGGGACGGTCGTATATGTTGCCTGCGACGGCGCATACGCGGGCGCCATCGTCATCTCCGATACCCTCAAGGAAGGAGTGCCGGAGGCGGTCAGCAGTCTCAGATCAGCAGGCGTCCGCAGGACGGTGATGCTGACCGGCGACAATGAGCCTGCCGCGAATCAAATCGCCCGGGAGGCCGGAGTGGATCAGGTTCATGCGCAGCTTCTTCCCGCCGACAAGGTGGAGATCGTGGAGAAGCTGATCAAAGAGCAGACCGGAAAAGACACACTTGCATTTGTCGGAGACGGAATCAACGACGCGCCGGTGCTGATGCGCTCGGATGTCGGGATCGCGATGGGCCTGATCGGATCCGACGCGGCCATAGAGGCGGCAGACATCGTATTGATGGATGACGATGTGAGAAAGATCGCGAAGACGGTACAGATCGCCCGCAAAACAATGGGAATCATTCATGTCAACATCATTTTTGCGATCGCGGTAAAGATCCTGATTCTGATCCTGAGCGTGCTGGGATACGCCAACATGTGGATCGCTATCTTCGGGGACGTCGGCGTCCTGATCCTGTGTATCCTGAATGCCATGCGGCTCCTGAGGCCGCAGGATTCCTGAGGCGCAAAATATCCAGGTGAAGAGCCATATAGGCTGACGTCCGTGTGGTCTGATATAAACAGCAGAAAAAACGTGCGTTTATAGAGGAAGAAAGGGAAGATTACGCTCATGAAAATCGATACACGAAAGAACAGCCAGTGGGATCACCTGAACGGATTCCGCTATGCGCACCGGGGGCTGTTTCACCAGCCCCGGTCCGCCTCCCGCAAACTGAACGCGGAACTGGCCGCGCAGGCGCCGCTGTGGAAGGAAGACATTGCCGCCTGGCGGGCG
>CAJOQO010000306.1 GCA_905236545.1 uncultured Lachnospiraceae bacterium | reverse complement strand
TCTGACGGATCTGAGCGGTTCCAGGGGGCGGACAAGCGGTGAAACCGCTCTGTCCGACCACAGCGAAGAACACGAAGTGTTCTGAGCTGTGGGGGGTGCTGAATCGTTACCCCGGTCCCTTCCGGCTCCGGCCGGTGTATCCCTCAGACAGAAAAAGATGATGTCAGAGGCAGGAACAGGTTCATGCCGGTCCGACATCATCTTAGAATCTGTTTCAGAAATCAAGCTGTATCACAGTCTGTCCGCCCTGTGCACATATCCAGGCTTTCCGCCGGTTGAGATCAGCTCCTTCGTACGGATGATCTGCGCATACTTATCGACAATCTGGGTGTCAACCACAACGCCGTCCCCGATCTTCGCATGATCCAGAACCACACTGTTCTTCACAACCGCACCCTTGCCGATCCGGACGCCCCTGCCGATGACGGAATTCTCAACCGTACCCTCGACCTGGCATCCATTCGCGATCATCGCATTCTTCACCTTTGAAGTGTCATAGATACGCGACGGATTCGAATCTGTCGTCCGGGTGTAGATCCACCAGCCATCCTGGAACAGCTCCCGCGCATTCTTCGGATCCAGCATGCTCAGATTCGCTTCATAGAAGGAATTCAGATCATCGATCGAAGCAAAGAAGCCCTTATGCTGCACGCCGCGGATATCATATTCCTCTCTCTGAATCAGTACAGAGAGCATCTGGGAGATCGAGTAGGTGGAAGAATACTTCGCTGTTCTCTGCACGAGATCGATGAAGAGCGTCTTCTTCATCACATAAGTATCCATAAACACACACTGGTTCTGACGGTTTCCGCGGTTGATCTCCAGAGAGGTTACGATCTGCTCCTGGTCTACTCCCATCACGCGGCAGTTCAGGAAATGATCCCTCGCGTTGTTCACCTTATGGTAGAGCATGGTGATATCCGCGCCGGATGCGATATGCTCCTCAAGAAACTCTGCGTAATCCTGCCTGTAAACCATATAGCACGGAGCGATGATCACATAATCCTGGGGAAGCTCCTCCAGATGATGCAGGTTATCCAGATAGTCTGAAACATCCGTATTGTAGACCTCATTCTCCATATGATGGTTGCAGTAAAACAGCTGCAGACGGTCTCTCTTGGAGTTAAGGTTATAGCTGCGGCCGGTTCCGAGATGATCCGTGAGCGCCTTCGGATGCTTGTTCAGATACACCTGGATGTTCTTGATCCCGCTGTTGGAGAAGTTCGATACAGGGAAGTCAATGATGCGGAACTTGCCGATAAAGGTAAATGCGCCTGCCGGCCTGTAGTCCTGCAGCCCGTGCACATTCACACGTCTGGGCGTCGATGTAACGATTCCAAATGCTTTCGCTGCCATATCACTCCACCCCCTTTACATTCCTGGAGACCAGGATAATGTTCTCACTGTCCGCAGAGCCGACGACAGCTCCCTTACCGATCTTCACACCACTCGCAACGATCGCTCTCGTGACCGTCGCGCCTTCCTCGACCTTTGCGTTCGGCATCAATACCGTGTCGATCACCTTCGCCCCGGCCTTCACCATGGAAAGCGTCGACAGAACACTGTTCTTTACAGTCCCTTCCACCTGTGTTCCCTGCGTCAGATAGACACGGTCAACCTCCGCATCCGGTCCGATATATGCCGGAAGGGAAGATGCATCCTCGGAATAGATTCTCCAGGACGGATCGCTCAGATCGAGCTCATTCTTTTCATCCAGAAGATCCATGTTGGCCTCCCAGAGGGAGTCGATGGTTCCCACATCCTTCCAGTAGCCCTCGAACCGGTAAGCGATCAGCTTCTTGTGATCCGCAAGCATGGTCGGGATGATGTTCTTTCCGAAATCATGATCAGACTCCGGATTCTTCATATCGCTGATCAGAAGCCTGCGCAGATCCTTCCAGTCAAAGATATAGATCCCCATGGAGGCAAGATTGCTCTTCGGATGCTCGGGCTTCTCCTCAAACTCCACGATATCGCCGTCTTCATTCGTATTCATGATACCGAAGCGGCTTGCTTCCCTGATCGGAACAGGACGAACAGCGATCGTTGCATTCGCACCCTTCTCAATATGTGCCTGCAGCATCTTATCATAGTTCATCTTGTAGATGTGGTCTCCGGACAGAATCAGAAGATACTCCGGATTATACTGGTCGATGAAATCGATATTCTGTGAGATCGCATCCGCGGTGCCGCGGTATACATCCAGCCCGGAATCCGCTTTCTCTCTCGGCGTCAGAACGAAAACGCCTGCGTCATCACTGTCCAGGCCCCAGCGGGAACCGGCAGCCACATAGCTGTTCAGCAGAACCGACTCATACTGAGTAAGAACGCCTACAATGTTAATTCCGCTGTTCGCACAGTTGCTGAGCGGGAAATCAACGATTCGATACTTTCCCCCATAGGATACCGCCGGCTTCGCAACCTTGTCGGTGAGCTCGTGCAGCCTGCTTCCGCGCCCGCCGGCGAGGATCATAGCCAGCATATTACCTTGTTTCATGATAGATTGACCTCCATCCCACAAAAGATTAGTTGACAGTAGCGTCTATGCAGCAATTTGCTTAAACATCTAATTATTTATTATACGGGAATTTCAGAATTTGTCACTATATAAATGCAAAAAACAGGAGATCCTTGTGTGTTTCACCGAATGTCTTTCACCGGATGGGAGGAACTGTCCGCTTCTGTTTCCCCTGTAAGATTCCCTGCTGCATTTTCAGCCCGGATCAAAAACACCTGCCTTCCGGTTCCACCCGAACCGGAAAGCAGGTGCCGTTCCCCTTCGCCGCAATCGATTCCGCCGTCAGCGGAATTGCCGCCTGCCGTTCTGACGGAAAACGCCAGGCCGATGCGTCATTCAATCGAAATAATATAATAATACAAAGGCTGGCCGCCGGACGCGACCTCCACCTCCAGATCCGGGAACTCCTCCGTGAGTCTTTCTCCGAGCGCCTCGGCATCCTCCTCCTTCGTGTCATGTCCGTAGTAAACCGAGATCAGCTCACTGTCCTCCGCCACCAGCTCCTTGACCGATTCGAAGGCCGTATCGCCGATGTCCTGCCCGACCGCGATGATACCGGTGTCCCCGACGCCCATGATATCGCCGGCGTGTATCGTCTTTTCGTCGATCCTGGTATCCCGTACCGCATAGGTAAGCTCGACCGTCCTGACAAGGCGGATCTCATCCCGCATCAGCGCCTCATTCTCCTCCACAGACTTATCCGGAAGATAATTGACCAGGGCGGAGATCCCCTGCGGGATCGTCTTCGACGGAACCACAACGATCCTCTTATCGTGAATCAGGTTCTGCGCCTGCTCCGCCGCAAGGATGATGTTCTTGTTGTTGGGAAGAATGAAAACCGTGTCCGCGTTCACATGATCCACAGCGTCCATGATATCCTGCGTGGACGGATTCATGGTCTGTCCGCCCTCAATCAGATAATCCGCACCCAGCTCCCGGAAGATGCTTCCGAGTCCCGTGCCGATGGAGACCGCTATGAATCCGACCTCCTTATGCGGCATCTGCACCGGAGCCTCTTCCTCCTCCGGATCCTTCCTCGGATCCGCCATCGCCTCCTGCAGCTCCTGCTCCTCAAAGATATGCAGCGGATACTGCGGCCGCTCCACATTATTAATGACATGGATCCGCGACAGGGAACCGAAGATCAGAGCCTTCGAAAGAATCACGCCCGGATCATCGGAATTGATATGAACCTTCAGCCCCTCCTCACAGCGTTCGGCAGCGACATCCGCGCCCTGCTCCTCGAGAAAGGCTACGAAGCCAAGCCGCTCCTCCTTGGAGATATGCTCCCGGCTCTTCAGGATGAATTCTGTCCGGTAGGCATACTGCTTCACCGGAACGGCCGCCTCTTCCTCCGGAGCTTCCTCTTCTATGCCGAGGAATCCGTTGTAGCAGCCCTTCATGATCTGCACCAGTCCCTGGCCGCCGGAGTCCACGACGCCGGCTTCCTTCAGGACAGGAAGCATGTCCGGGGTCTGATCGAGCACAACCTGCATATAGTCGATCACGCCCTTCAGGAGGTCTTCCAGCTCAATATCCGGATTCGAAGTGACCAGCTCCAGCGCACGGTCATAGCCTGCCTTCGCAACCGTCAGGATCGTTCCTTCCTTCGGCTTCATAACTGCCTTATACGCAGTCTCGACCGCCTTCTGGAAAGCCCGGACCGTATTCTCCGGCGTGATGGCGGATTCATTTCTCCAGACCTTGCTGCAGCCGCGGAACAGCTGGGACAGGATGACGCCCGAGTTTCCCCTTGCGCCGCGCAGAGAACCGGATGAGATCGCCTTTGAGACACTCTCCAGCGTCAGAGGATCCAGATTCTTCACTTCCTCCGCGGCAGACTGAATCGTCAGCGTCATATTCGTGCCGGTATCTCCATCCGGAACCGGGAAAACATTCAGTTCATTGATCCACTCTTTTTTCAGTTCAAGATTTCTGGCGCCGGCAAGGAACATCTTAGCCATCAGCGCCGCATCTATTTGATTCGAATTCAACGTCTCTTCCTCCATGCACGAACAGTCAGTCGATGACTCTCACGCCCTCGACAAATATCGTGATCTTCTCGACCTCCATACCGGTGAAAGCTTCCAGCTTGTACTGTACACTGCTTACCAGATTCTCAGCGACCGCGGAGATACTTACACCGTAAGAAATGATCACGTGGAAATCCAGCTGAATCCGGTTCCCGTTCAGTCTGACAGCGATCCCGTGGCCAAGATTCTCTTTTCCGAGCAGCTTCACCAGACCATCCTTCATACTGACGCTCGCCATGCCAACGATGCCGAAACACTCAACCGCAACCGAACCGGCGTATGTCGCAACCACATTCAAATCGATCACAATCGAGCCAAGTTTATTATTCATGCGAACACTCATGGAATCTCCTCCTTCCATAATCCGTTTCATTTTATCAAAGAACTACCCTGCAGGCAAGATACGGAGAGAAAATGAATCTCCGTATCCTGTAGCGTATGCCCCGGCCTGCGGATGGCTTCCCCATCGCAAACCTGTAGCCCACTCCGGCTGAGCTCTTTGCCGACTGCGATCGGCGTCC
>CAJOQO010000305.1 GCA_905236545.1 uncultured Lachnospiraceae bacterium | reverse complement strand
GTACAGTCCGTACACCATGTGAATCATCTCGGGAGAAAGATCCAGTCCCATATCCATCTCCGGTGAATCCAGCATCTCACAAAGCTCGTCCGCCGTGTATGCTTTTCCCAGCGTATTCGGCCACGCGATCACACGGTTGACGCCCGCCCGGTCTGCGATTGCGGGAATCATGCCGGCAGCCGCCTCCTCATCCGCATTTTCATAGAGAAGAACAATCTGGTTTTCCTTCGGGAATACCTCATCAATATCGCCTGGCGCGATCAGGGTAAACGCGATTCCCGTATTGCCCTTAAGGATAAAGACAGCGATAAAGAACACTGCGAAGAAAACGGCAACAGCTTTCCGATACCGGAAGGAAAAGCGGCTGACCGCATCCATCTTTGGCGTCAGGATTCTCTTGCGGGTTTTCCTGATCACACCATCCAGAGAGAGGATCATAAATGGCAGAAGCGCAAGGATGCACAGCATGCTCAGCAGAACCCCCTTTGCCATGACGATGCCCATATCCCGGCCGATCCGGAAGCTCATGAAGACCAGAACCAGAAATCCGACGACCGTGGTAAACGCGCTTCCCGCGATGGAAGAGAAGGACTTTTCGAGCGCTGCCTTCATCGCTCTTTCCTTATCATCCGGCGCTGCCTGAAGTTCCTGCCGGTAGCGGCTCATGAGAATAACGGAATAGTCGATCGAAAGCGCCAGCTGCAGGATTGCCGCGATCGACCAGGTGGTCTCCGAAACATACGGAAGAAGGATATTGCTCCCCATATTGATGGCAACGGCGATTCCCATCGCGAAGACGAACAGAAAAGGCTCTGTCCAGGAAGCGGAGAACAGAATCAGGATCAGCAGGAACATCCCCAGAGCCAGAGCGATGATCCACATCGGAATTCCCTGCTGATCCGTTTTGTCAAGACAGTAGATCATCTCATGCTGACCGTCGAAGTTTGACCTGATATAGGATTCGGCTTCGCTCATTTCAGAGGAGAAGAAACCGACAGAAAAACTGAGGATGTAGAGGGTATACCCATCCTTTTCATAACGTTCATCCCCGGGAAGAAAGGCCACCGAATCCGCATGCGGCGTTTTTTTCAGCGTGGAAAGGACTGACTCTTTTTCCTCCTCCGGCAGATTATGAAACATGACGCGAACCGTGTTCGGCACAGACAGGTCGGAAAATTCCTGTGCCATGATATCGATTCCCTGCTTCATGGAGGACGAATCCGGAAGATACTTCGTCATGTCGGTGTTGACCCTGACACGCGGAATCATGGCAAGGCAGAAAAGCGTCAGGAGCATCATAAGGAGAAATACAGTCCTGCGTCTGTCAACAAGCAGCTCAGCGATTTTTTTCATCGAAGCATCCTTTCCATCCGGATCAATCTGATGTGCCCGCAGGTATTATACTATAGAATCCTTTCGGATGGTTACAGGTCACACCCTGACCACCTTTTCTGACATCTGACAGCCACAGGGGTTCTGATACAAGCCGCCCCTGATCACCAGCCGGCAGGCATCCGCAGGCCGGGGCATGAAAGAATCGTCCGCTGAATACCCCGGACGCCCGATCGGACAATCTGCTTTTGGCTAGTGTCCGTTAATATGATATAATCAAAATATTCCGTCTGCGCATCAGGGGCGGGGCAGCCGTACAGGCAGAAACTGTTGCTGACAGGATCGGATATTCGGGTAGGTACTATGACAAGGAATGAGCTGGAGCATAAGATATCAACTTTCCAGATTATTATCATCGGTTTTGCAATCATCATCATGATCGGGACGATTCTCCTGTCGCTTCCTGTATCGTCAAGGAGCGGAAGGATCACTTCCCCGGAATGCGCGTTGTTTACCGCTACATCGGCGGTATGTGTTACCGGGCTGGTGATGAAGGATACGGCGTCTTACTGGTCCCCGTTCGGACAGGCAGTCATCCTGCTCCTGATCCAGACAGGAGGACTCGGCCTGGTAACGATTGCCGCTTTTATCGAGATAGCGGCGGGAAGAAAGCTTTCTCTGCGGGAGAGGAACCTTGTGGAGGACAGTATCTCCGCCTTCCAGGTCGGCGGAATGAAGGGGATGATCCGGCTCATTTTCAAGATCGTCCTGATCATCGAAGCAGCAGGGGCAATTGCCCTGATGCCGGTATTCTGCAGCGATTATGGATGGTCCGGCGTCTGGATGTCTGTCTTTCATTCCATCTCCGCCTTCTGCAACGCCGGCTTTGACCTGATGGGAACGCACAGCGGCTCGTTCTCTTCCCTGACTGCCTACAGCAGGAACGTTTTCGTGGTCCTGCCGGTCTGTCTTCTGATCGTGCTCGGGGGAATCGGATTCCTGACCTGGCATGACATCATCACACACAGGAGGAAAGTTAAGAGATACCGGATGCAAAGCAAGGTGATCCTTGTGACAACAGCCATCCTGATTCTCGTTCCGGCGGTCTGCTATCTGCTTTTCGAATTTACTGACGCGCCGTTTTTGGACAGGATCAGCTATTCCGTCTTCCAGGCGATCACGCCCAGAACAGCAGGCTTCAATACGGTGGATCTTACAAAGATGAAAGGGGCAGGGATCGCATTGATGATCTTTCTGATGGTGATCGGAGGCTCTCCCGGCTCGACGGCAGGCGGCATGAAGACAACAACGCTTGCGGTTCTTCTGGCAAACGCGGCGTCCGTGTTCCGGCAGAAAAAGGAAACCGTGATGTTCGGAAGAAGAATCGATGACAGTGTGATCAAGAGTGCCTCCGCGCTTATGATCATCTATTTCTTCCTGACGATAGGCTGCGGGATCCTGATCAGTGTTGTGGAGGGGCTTCCCATGAAGGAATGCCTGTTTGAGACGGCTTCCGCGGTCGGAACAGTAGGCCTGACGCTGGGGATCACGCCGTCTCTGGGCCTGTTTTCGCATATGATCCTGATCCTGCT
Organism: uncultured Lachnospiraceae bacterium; assembly: GCA_905236545.1. Lineage (GTDB taxonomy): Bacteria > Bacillota > Clostridia > Lachnospirales > Lachnospiraceae > Porcincola. The sequence continues at coordinate 206 of CAJOQO010000305.1, read as the reverse complement.
GATGTTCTTTGGCAGGGTAGGCGGGCTTACACTGATGTATGCCGCGCTTTCGGGTATGAAGCCGGATGTGTCGAGGCGGCCGGTTGAAAAGATCAATGTCGGATGAGAGGAACAAAATGTTTCTACCTGTGCGGTTGCCATGCGGTTCTTGATTCTGTGCTCGATTTATCGAAGCACAGAATCAAGGTTCGTATGAGCAACCCACC
>CAJOQO010000304.1 GCA_905236545.1 uncultured Lachnospiraceae bacterium | reverse complement strand
GTCTGCCGCTCAGGAACCCCTGTGACTGTCTCATGGTGCCCAGGGAGCGGCCTGCCGTCAGGGCGGTTTGACCGGGGATCGAATCTGTGTTATGTTGCAGCTATGCAGCAGGAAATGGGAAGCCTCCGGTTGATGCCGTGAGCGTGTATTTCATACGAAAGAGGGAGACAGAAAATGAAAAAGAGACTGGCAGTGGTTCTGATGGGATGCATCCTTTCGATTTCGGCAGCAGCTTACGGGGCTGAAACCGAGGCAGACATTTCAACAGACAGAAGCGGGAATCCCATTTCCCTTCCGGACAGGGTGGAGAGCATCATCTCCATGGCGCCCTCTACGACAAGGGTTCTGATTGACCTTGGCCTTTCTGACCATATCGTTGCCTGCGATACTTATTCCTATGAGAGCTATGGCCCGGAGCTTCCGGAGGATATCCCCCGGTTTGACATGATGGCGCCGGATCAGGAACAGATCATAGAGCTTGGTGCGGACATTCTTTTCACAACAGGCATGAGCGCAAGCCAGGGGATGGATGTATTCGAAGCAGTCCGCGAGGCTGGCGTATGCACGGCAGATATTCCAAGCAGCGCTTCCCTGGAGGATATCGAGGAGGACATCCGCTTCATCGGCGCATGCGTCGGAAGGAGAGAAGAAGCGGAAGCGATCGCCGATGAGATGCAGAAGAACATAGACGAGCTGTCGGAGATTGGAAGCGGCATTCCCGAGGAGGAGAAAAAGTGCGTTCTTTTTGAGCTGTATACTCCTTCGGCCGACAATCCGATGATCTATACGGCAGGAAACGGTACCTATATCAATGAGATGCTGGAGCTGATCGGTGCAGAGAACGTTGCCGCCGGTCAGGAGGATCAATGGCCGGCTCTTTCCGAGGAGGCAGCGATCGCCGCGGATCCGGACGTCATCCTGACAGCGGATATGTACACGCCGGACGTGATAGACGAGATCCTGAATATGTCCGGGTGGGAAGACGTGAAGGCAGTAAAGAATGCGGAAGTATACCAGATCGACAGCGATGCGGTGAATCAGCCCAACCAGCATGTCGTGGATGCCATGATCGAAATGGCCCGGGCCATCTACCCGGATGAATATGAAGCATTTTCCGTTGATGAAGCTTCGTAGGAAGGCTTCGCGGCCGGTTCATTCATTGAAGATCAGTGCTGCCATTCTTGTCGGCCTGGCGGCACTGACCGCGGGGATATGCATCGGGAGCGTCAATATAGCGCTTTCGGATACTTTGTCTATCCTGTTTGCGAAGCTGTCCGGCGGGGCCGTAAAAGACTCCATCGATGCGTCGCTTGTCTCCATCCTGTGGGAGATCAGAATTCCGAGAGCGCTCTGCGCATTTCTGGTTGGCGGAGCCCTTGCGGTAAGCGGCGCTGCCATTCAGTCCATTCTTCAGAACCCGCTTGCCTCCTCCTATACGCTGGGGGTTTCTTCCGGGGCCTGCCTTGGCGCGGCGCTGGTCATTCTGTTCGGAGCGGGGAGCGCTTCCGTCGGTTTTTTTCTGCTGCCGGCGGCAGGCTTTGCCTGTGGTCTTGGAACCGTTCTCCTTGTGATTGTGATCGCGTCAAAGCTTGATTCGGGATTTCAGAATCATACGATCATCCTGTTCGGAATGATTCTTTCGCTCTTCGTCAATGCGGCCATGACCATGCTGAGCGCGTTGAATAAGAGCCATATGCAGAGGCTGGTCCTGTGGCAGATGGGGACCTTTTCGGGAAGGCGTTTCTCACATGCAGCAGTGATCTTTGCCTGTGTGCTGGCAGGCACGGTTTTGATCACATTGTTTCACCGGGAGCTGGACATTCTGTCTTTCGGAGACGAAGAAGCCGCTGCGGTCGGCGTTGACCAGAGGAAGATCAAGATTGTGCTGCTGATCCTTTCTTCCTTTCTGACCGGTGTTTCCGTATGCTTTACCGGAATCATCGGATTCGTAGATCTGACGATTCCGCACATTGTGAGAAAGATCTACGGTTCCGCCCATAAGACGGTGATTCCCATGAGCTTCGTACTTGGGGGAACGTTCATGACGCTTTGCGATCTTCTTGCGCGGACGCTTATGGCGCCGCAGGAGATTCCGGTCGGTGCGATCACAGCGTTTGCCGGTGCTCCGTTTTTCCTGTGGGTTTATTACAAGGGGAGAGTCTAGATGCCGGACCGTATGATATCCTTGAAGAACGTGTCTGCCGGATATGGGAAATATAAGGCGGGAAACGCCCCTGAAGAAGCGCTTGTGCTGAAGGATCTGTCTTTTGAAATCACACAGGGAAGCAGTGTCTGCCTCCTTGGACAGAATGGGTGCGGCAAGACGACGCTTCTTCGCGTGATCGCGGGAATGCTCCCTGCCAGGGGAGAGGTTCTGGTGGATGGCAGAAACATAAAAGAACTCAGGCGGAAGGAAATTGCGTCCTATATGTCTTTTTTGTCGCAGATGACCCGCGTGTATTATTCTTACAGTGTATTTGAGACTGTCATGCATGGGAGATATGTGCATGGCAGTTCCTTTTTTTCCGGAACGGCTTCAGAAGACAGGGAGATTGTGGAAGAAACACTGGAGAATCTCGGGCTGCAGGATCTGGCGGACAGGCAGATTACGACATTGTCCGGAGGACAGATTCAGAGGGTGATGCTGGCAAGGTGTATCGCGCAGGAAAGCCCTGTGATGATACTGGATGAGCCGATGAATTATCTTGACATGAAGATCCAGTCAGAGTTTATGGAATACCTGTTCCGGTGGCGTGAGAAGCCTGTGAAGATGGACGGGGGAAAGGTATACCGCCCCACCATGATCGGCGTATTCCACGACATATATCTCACCTCCTGTCTTGCTGATGAAGTGGCGCTGATTGCGGACGGAAGGCTTCTTGCCTTCGGACGGAAGAAGGATATGCTGACAGAAGAGCTGCTTGAAAAAACATACTGTTTCGATGTCGTGGGATATCTGAGAAGATTCAGATCTGTTTTTTAGTGTAACCCCGGGATAGGGGACGTTTACACAATGACCGGAGGTGATTCTGGATGAAAACCGGCCTTGCCAGACACACCCTGCCGGCTCGGTGCTGATGGAGGACTTTGGCTCAACGCTTCCTACGCCTCTTGAGAAGGATCTGGCTGTCCCTTCGGACTGCTATTGCATCATGGAAAAGAACACCCTGACAGTATCAACGGTTCCCAATGAAGAGGGGAAGGATGGCGGAACCTCCTACAGCGGGAGAGACAGTCTGGAAGAAGTAATCGCGTTATTTAAAAAGAGAGAGGGAGAGAACTGAAATGGCAAAAGTGAACAGGAATTATCTGAAACTGCCGGACAGCTACCTTTTTTCCCGCATCGGGAAAAAAGTGCGGGAGTACGGTGCGGCTCATCCGGAGGCACGGATCATCCGCCTGGGGATCGGAGATGTGACACAGCCCCTGGCGCCTGCCGTCATTTCAGCTCTTCAGGACGCGGTGGAAGAGATGGGAAAGGGGGAGACCTTCAGAGGGTATGCCCCGGATCTGGGGTATGAATTTCTTCGCGTGGCAGCTGCCGAAAATGATTACCGGATGAGGGGCTGCAGCATATCCCCTGATGAGATTTTCATATCGGACGGTGCCAAATGCGATTGCGGCAATCTCCAGGAAATCTTCGGAACGGATAATACCATAGCGGTATGTGATCCTGTGTATCCGGTCTATGTGGATTCCAATGTCATGGCCGGCAGGACGGGAGAGTATGACCGAAGCACCGGACGGTTCCGGAATGTGATCTATCTTCCCTGCAGGGCGGAAAACGGTTTTGTGCCGGAGCTTCCCGGGGAGGTTCCGGATCTGATCTATCTGTGCTTTCCCAACAATCCGACAGGGGCTGTCATTACGAAGGAAAGACTGCAGCAGTGGGTGGACTATGCCAACGAACATGGCTCGGTGATCCTGTATGACGCCGCGTATGAGGCATATATTTCGGATGAAAAGATCCCCCACAGCATCTATGAATGTGAGGGAGCCAGAACCTGCGCGATCGAATTCCGTTCCTTCTCGAAGACGGCCGGGTTTACGGGACTGCGGCTTGGCTTTACCGTGGTACCGGAGGATCTTCTGGTGGAAGGAGTTGCGCTCCATTCTCTCTGGGCGAGACGCCACGGAACAAAATACAATGGAGCGCCCTACATCGTCCAGAGGGCGGGCGAAGCGGTATATTCGGAGGAGGGGAAACGGCAGGGACAGGCACAGATCGCATATTACATGGAGAACGCCGGGATCATTGCAGGGGAACTGAAGGCAGCAGGCTATGAGGTTTCCGGTGGAATCAATGCTCCCTATATCTGGCTCCGGACGCCCGGCAGCATGACCAGCTGGGAATTCTTTGATTATCTGCTGGAAGAAGCGAATGTGGTGGGGACACCCGGATCCGGATTCGGTCCGAACGGAGAGCATTATTTCCGGCTTACCGCCTTCGGAAGCAGAGAGAATACGATCGAGGCGATGGAAAGAATCCGGACCATGCAGACGGGAGCGCAGTGACAGTCTCAGAGGCAGCACTGACAGAATCAGTGCTGCCTCTGAGATTACGGCGGACCGCAGTGCGGCGCCAAAGAAGC
>CAJOQO010000303.1 GCA_905236545.1 uncultured Lachnospiraceae bacterium | reverse complement strand
GAGCGGCAGACTTTCGGGGGTCGGAGCGAAGGAACCCCTGTGGCTGCCGATTGGTGATCAGGGGCGGCTTGTATCAGAACCCCTGTGCCTGTCAGAAAAGGGAGTCAGGGTGTGACCTGAAACCCCAGGATGTACCCGGTAACAGAAAATCTGCCATCGGGTAAGCAACGAACAGCTACATATGTTATAATTGTTGCCGTTACCTCCAAATGCGGAAACACACAACAGATCGGCAGTACAGATCGCAGGCGTAGATCAGAAAGAACGAAAGATGAAAAATAATCAGAGCATCATCAGAACCAAATGGTATCCCATTGTGATAGGACTTCTGTCCATCAGTACCCTGGGGGCATCCCTTGCCCTGATCCGTACCATAATAAACAAAAGCGGGGGCGATCAGGCATTTCAGGATAAGATTCCGACCATCAATCTGGGCGCGGTCTGGCACATCGGGGCGGCTCTGTTCGGGCTTCTCGTCCTTCTCCATATGGTTCAGCTTCTGGTCTCTTTCAGGCATTCCAAAACCCAGACGCTCAAGCATCTGGTCTATGTGATCCTGTCCGGGTATGCCGCCCTGCTCCTCATCCGGAACGGAAGCTCGGCGACTGCATGGGCTTTTGCCAGCCTCCTTTATATCGGCGCCACTTTCATCGGCTGCGTCCTTTCTCTCATCCATAAGAGGAGCAAATGGAACGTCCTGCTGCTGATCCTTTCGATCATCATCCTCTTCTTCGGTGTGCTGGGAATGCTCATCCCTCAGATCGAGGATCCGGAGCTCCGGAAGGCCGGGATTGCCTTTTCCATTTTACTGCTCTTTTTTCTGGTGGATATACAGGGAATTGCGTCGATCATACCGATGGCCTTTTCCTCCATCCGGATGGATGTCCTGAAAAAGATCATCCGCAAAACCTATGCGGTGGAGATCCTGTCGGGCATCATGCTGCTCATCGTAGCATTTTCCTTCATACTGCCGGCATTTGAGGAGAATATCAGCACCTTTGGAGACGCCCTGTGGTACTGCTTCGCGATCGTTACGACAATCGGATTCGGGGATATCACCGCGACATCCGCAATCGGCAGGGTTCTGTCCGTCATCCTCGGGCTCTACGGCATCATCGTAGTCTCCCTGATCACCTCGATCATTGTAAACTTCTATGGAGAAATGAAAAAAGAAGAAGCAGGACAGGAGGAAGAGCAGAACAATCACAGCCAGGGAAACGGAGACGGAAATGGCACAAACGGTAATGGCATAAACGCTACCGGCAGAAACAGAGATGAAAATGCAAACGCAGGAGCATATGCAAACGCGTATCCAAACACAGATACAAACGCAACCGCAAGGAAAGGCATCAATTCGGATGCCGGTGCAGAGATCAATACAGGTGCACATCTCTATACAGGTGCAGGGACTGAGGTCGGTAACGAAAAGGAAGAGAACAGCAATAAGAGCCGACCGGGCGTTTATCTGGAGGAGATCGACCTGTAACGTATTTTCTGATGTCCTGTCAGAGCCGATATGGATATCTTCCCGGTTTTCTGATATCATAGATTTTGTATGTTCAGTATCGGAGATTCCAAAAGCAAAAGACCAGACACAAATGAAGAGGTATGAAAATGATGGATACCGAGCAGCGCAAGAATGATGGCGTCTCCCTGAGGACGATCCACATCAGTCTGATTATCGGTGCAGTCATCATGGCTGCCTTGATGATATATGCAACCTACCACATGTCTACCGGCTTTTCCCGCGTTACCGACACCTCAGAGCAGCAGATCGAGCTGAGCAAGGCCGCCCGCGATCTGATGGATGCATCGGATTATCTGACAGAAAATGTGCAGCGGTTTACGATACACGGAGACAGGCGCTTTCTTGACAATTATTTTACGGAAGCCTTCGAGAACCGGCGCCGGGAAGAATCGGTTGCCCTGATGTCGAAGGGCTCCCATACGGAGGAAGCGCATCATAAGCTCCAGGATGCCCTTGACGCCTCCATCAGCCTGATGGAGAGAGAATACTATGCGATGCTTCTGGTGATCAGGGCGATGGGATACACAGACTATCCGGAGCAGCTTCAGTCCGTGGAGCTTTCCGCGGAGGATGAGGCGCTTTCCGCAGAGGATAAGATGAAGCTCGCCGTCGACCTCGTTCATGATGACGAGTACTACGCGCAGAAAAACCAGATCCGGTCCAATATGAGAGCCAGCCTCGATGAGCTTGAGAAGATGGCCTACGACGAAGATGCCGATGCGCTCACCGCCCTGGGAAAAGAGATGAATTTTGTGCGTGTCATCATCCTCCTCCAGACCGTTGGGATCTTTTTCATGGTCTGGCTTACCTCCCGGCTCGGCATCCATCCGGTTCTGAATGCCGTCGAGCGGATCAAGGAGGACAGTCCGATCCCGGAGATCGGGGCCAATGAATTCCGGTATCTCGCGCGAACCTATAACAAGATGTACGAGGTGTATAAAAACAGTCTGGAGCGCCTGAACTTCAAGGCCTCGCATGACGATCTGACCGGAGCGTACAACAGGGCCGGATTCGATCTCCTGATGTCAAGCCTGGATCTGACCTCGACCTATCTGATTCTGATCGACGTCGACAATTTCAAAACAGTCAATGACACCTACGGCCATGAGGCCGGAGACCAGGTTCTGATCAAAGTTGTAAAAACACTGAAAGGCAATTTCCGGTCCGATGATTATGTGTGCCGCATGGGCGGGGATGAATTCATCGTTCTGGCGGTACACGCAACCTCCATGCAGCAGCATCTCCTGGAGACAAAGATCACCCAGATCAACCGGGAGCTTGCGGATACGCAGGACGGGCTTCCCGCCACTTCGATCAGCGCGGGGATCGTTCACGGATCTCCGGAGAAGGATTCCGATACGCTGATGCGTGAAGCGGACAAAGCCCTGTACGAGACAAAAAAACACGGAAAACGCGGTTACACCTTCGTCTGAGAAGGATTCAGGGGGCGGACAGGCGGTAAAACCGCTCTGTCCGCCCCCTGTGAAGAACACGCGAAGTGTTCGGAGCAATGGGTGTGCTGAATCGTTGCCTGTCTCTTACAAAAGCCTGCCCTTCTCGCCGGTCTGGTTTCTCTTCACCTTCCGGGAGGTGGTCTTCTCAAACTCCGTGTCCCTGAGCCTCAGGCGCAGGATCCTCTTTGCGGGAGGAACGGTCTTATTGATCTCCTCCACCTTTTTCCGGAACAGCGCCTCCGCCTTGCGGGCGTATTCAGGGAACGGATAAACCTCCGCCGTGATCTGTTCCTCCTCGGAATAGACCATGATCTCCGCCATCCATTCGCTTCCCGCAAAGCGGTTCTCCAGTTCCTCCGGTGAGATGTTCTCTCCGTTGCTCAGGATGATGAGATTCTTTCTGCGGCCGGTGATATAGATCCTCTCATCCTTCACATAACCCAGATCGCCGGTCTTCAGCCATCCATCCTCCGTAAACATCTCGCGCGTGGCAGCCTCATTTTTATAATACCCCAGCATCACCGACGGGCTTCTGACAAGGATCTCCCCATCCTCGATCTTTACCCGGCAGTTTTTCACGACCCTGCCGACATCCTCTCCGGTGGACGGATCCGCCAGGCTGGAGGAAGCGATCCTCGGCGCGCATTCCGTCATGCCGTATCCCTGCAGAAGCGGGATCCCCATTTTTGCGTAAGCCCTGGTCATCTCGGGGCTCAGATACGCCCCTCCGCAGAAGATCACCTCCAGATCCTTTCCGAATACCTTATGGCCGATCAGCTTCATCGGCAGCAGGGGATTCTTCTTCTTCTCCGCCATGATACGGCGGTAAATCGTTTCCACCATCATGGGAACCAGGAGCAGCTTGGTGGGCTGAAACAGATTGATATTCAGCATCAGACGGATCAGGGAGTCATTGATGCACAGGGTCGCCCCGTAGCGCAGCGAGAGCAGCACGTCGCAGGTGAGGCAGTAAGCATGATGGATCGGCAGAACCGTCAGCAGGATGTCTGTGTCACTTCCCTCATTGTCACAGCAGGTCGCGTTGTCGATCAGGTTGGCGTGAGACAGCATGACGCCCTTGCTCTTCCCCGTCGTCCCGGAGGTGTAGAGGATGCAGGCGCACTGCTGCGGATCCACCGGTACAGGCCCGGCCGGGGCGCTGCTCTCCAGAATCTCTTTCAGGGAAACCGTTCCTTCGGAAGCAGCCCCTTCCTCCCGTGCCAGGCATACGTAAGCTTTTATCTGCGGGCACTCGCTTTTCATGGATTCGATCAGAGAACGGAACTTCTGATCATAAAACAGAACGGTCACGTCAGCCCGGTTCAGGTTGTCCATAATCTCCGGCGGAGAAAGCTGCGGATCGATCGGTACCGCCACATTTCCATTGGTTACACACCCAAAAAGGGCGGTGATGTACGCGATGCTTGACGATCCGAGGAGTCCGGCGTGAATCACTCCATCCCCCTGGCCGGCCAGCCAGGAGCTGACGCGCAGCGCGTCCTCCAGGAACCGGCCAAATGTTTTTTCGACGATTTCCCTCCCTGCCTTCTCGCGGAGCCAGACCTTGTCCGGCCTCTCACGCGCAGCGAGCACCACCAGATCCTGAAGTGTTTTTAATTCGGATGTTTTCATATCATATTACCCATATTTCCAGATATATCCTGTCTTCGGCGCCTGCGTCTCAGCCCTTCTGCTTCTTTTCGATGTAATCCATAATATCCTTCACCGTGTAGATGTCGGTGAGTTCGCTCTCATCCACGGTGATTCCGAACTCTTCCTCGAAGTC
>CAJOQO010000302.1 GCA_905236545.1 uncultured Lachnospiraceae bacterium | reverse complement strand
ATGACAAAGCGAATCGCAGCGTGGATGACCTCGCATAAATGACAAAGCGAATCGCAGCATGGATGACCTCGCATGAATGATAATGCGAATCATTCTTCTGGAATGATCGTCCTATCAGAGTGTAAGAAATCTCAGGCCTTACGGACAGGACGAGTCAGTTTACCACATTCGTCCGTAAGACATCTCAAGCATTATGCACAAAGGAAACACTGATTCTATCAGCGTTTCCCAAAGCAAGTCTGATCCCACATCCGTCCATCATCTGACAGAAACGGCTGGAGAGATACGTGACCGGGAAACGGGGATGATAAAAAGCACAAAAAGAAGCCCGGAAGTCCCCGCGAACATGCGATAAAACCGCCAAAAAAAGGCGGGAAAGTTGCATAATGGCCGTATCTCATGTAGAATACCTTGGTTATAGAAGCAGATGAGAGAATCATACATGTGGCATCATACACATAGGATCCTGTGCGTAGAATGATATGCATAAAACCAGATGAAGTAACCATGAAGGGAACATCCTTAGAATACCTGGTTTCAATATGGCTAAGATAAGATTTGGTGATTATCTGAAATCAAAAAAGAATAAGCGTGCGCTGTATGAGTCGGATGAGTCGATCGCTAAGCGGGTTGTGACGCTGATCGAGTCGGATGAGTGCGCCGTGAATCCGAGGTATCGCCTGGAGAACTTTGCGAGGGCGATAGAGCTTCTTGAGCAGATTCCGGGACATCCCGATGCCGCTGAGATGATGAAGGTGTGTCTGGATGGAATCGATGAAGCGGAAGACCAGCTGGTCCGGACAGACTATGAGAGGGCGAAGCAGCATCTGAAGACGGCTGTGGATGAGTATGAATACAGCAAGGCTGCGGATGAGCTGGATCAGCTTCTCGAGGAGATCCGTGACCGGCAGGATACGGTCAGAGAGCAATTGAAAGAAGCAAGTCAGGCAGCCGAAAAACATTCTGGCGCTGAGGCGGACAAGCCCTCCGCGGATGGAGAGACGGCTTCTGAAAACAAAGATAATCAAGATAATAGAGAAGATAGCAAGAAAACAGAGGGTAGCGAGAAGACAGAGGATAGCAGGAAGGCAGAGGATAGCGAGAAGACAGAGGATAGCGAGGAGACAGAGAAGGGTGAGAAGAAGAAGACAGTTGAGGATCTTCAGGCTTCTCTGAGCCGCTACGATGAGATGCTTCGGGAGACGGAGGCGTTCAAGGCGCAGGCTGACGCGAAGGTTGTCAGGTTCTCGAGGAAGACATCCGGCCACAGGTGGACGGTGCTGGTGGTGTTCGCTGTGATTGTGGGCGCGATCGTGTATGTCGTTTCGAGCGGCCTTTTTTCGTATCTGGTTGCGAGCCTCGAGGGGAAGGCGGGATTCTATCAGTCCGCCTACAGCCGGTTCTATAAACTGGGGGACTATCTGGACAGCCGGAAGCAGTATGAATACTATCGGGAGCAGTTTCGCCTTGAGAAGGAGCAGGATGAGGCGCATTTCTTTGAAAATGCTCAGCCGGGTAATTCTGTGACGTTCTCTGATCTGAAATGGAAGGTTCTGGAGAAGGATGGTACAAAGCTGCGGCTGGTTTGCCTTGGACCGGATGAGAAGACGGCGTTTTCCAATGTGTCCTATGACGGCGTGCAGCTGACGATGGAGGAGCTGAATGCCCGCGAGTCGGAGCAGAACGGGCCGGACAGTGAAGTAAAGACGGGCGAAACTCAGTCCGATGAAGCAAAGTCCGACAAGGGAAAGTCCGAGGAAGCTGAGCCTGCGGCGGAAAGCGATTCTGTGAAGGAATCAGAATCAGAAGAGGCGGATGCTTCGTGGAAATCTTCTTCTCTTCGCGCATACCTGAACGATACTGCGCTGAATGCGGAGTTTACGGAGGCGGAGCGGAAAGCGCTTGTGGAGCAGGAGTCCGGTTCGTCCCTGAACCCGAAATACGGAACTGCGCTGAAGGATAAGACGAAGGACATCATTACGATTCTGAGTGTGGAGGAGATGCAGTCGTACATCGACGGGGACATCCTGAAGGCTCCGGGCGTGGATATGTGGATGCGTACGCCGGGCCGGGATCTGGAGAGCGCTGTTTACATGACTGCGAAGGGCAATCTGGTTCTTTATGGGGATGATGTGACGGATGCGAATCTGTCGGTCTGCCCGGTGATCGTTCTGGACTATTCGAAGCTGGAGAATTATGTCCCGGAGACTGTCCCGGAGACCTCGAATTGACTGTGCCCTGTATCATTGGAGAGATGATGAGCTGATGAATAATTTGGAATTCCGGCTGCGGACATTTGTAAAATATAAAGACCTTCTGCTCGAGCTGATCAAGCGCGACATCAAGCTGAAGTACCGCAGAAGCTTTCTGGGGTATGTGTGGAGCGTGCTGAATCCTCTGCTGATCATGATCGTTCTGACAGTCGTGTTCTCCTCGATGTTTAAGAAGAACATCGAGAATTACCCGATCTACCTGCTCTGCGGCCGGACGCTGTTTGAGTTCATGAAGACCGGTACGATGAACGGCCTGAAGAGTGTGACCGCCAATGCGGCGCTCATGAAGAAGACCTATATTCCGAAGTACATCTTCACAGTCGCGAAGGTGTCGAGCATCTTCGTCGACACGATCTTCTCCTTCGGCGCATTTTTCATCGTCATGATCGCTACCCGGACGCCCTTCCACTGGCAGCTGCTCTATCTGCCGGTGATTCTGGTTCAGCTGTATATCTTCACGCTGGGAGTCAGCTTCTGGCTCGCGGAGATGAATGTGTTCTTCCGCGATATTGAGTATATCTATCACGCGATCTGCACGGCGTGGATGTATCTGTCCGCCCTGTTCTATCCGATCGAGCGGCTGCCGGTCGCGCTGCAGGTATTCGTGAAGGTATTTAATCCGATGTACTATTACATTTTCCAGTTCCGCGATATCGCGCTGCATGGCAGGATGCCGGGACCAAGACTGATGATCGGCGGATGGATCTGGGCATTTCTGCTGCTGGCGATCGGCCTGTTCATGTTCCAGAAGAATAAGAACCGGTTCGTCCTGTTCCTGTGACGGCGGATCAAAGGGAATCTGCAGGACGGATCCCAGGTTTTCTTTCTGGCGGATCAAAGGGAGTCTTTATGGCGAATATTATCGATGTGGATCATCTTTCCATCCGGTTCAACCTTGGCAACATCAAGGTGGATAACCTGAAGGAGTATACGATCAAGCGGCTGAAGCATGAGCTGACGTTTCAGGAGTTCCTGGCGCTGAAGGATGTCGACCTCCATGTGCAGAAGGGGGAATCCTGGGGCCTGATCGGAACCAACGGCTCGGGCAAGAGTACGCTGCTGAAGGCGATCACCGGGATCCTGCAGCCGTATAAGGGCACGGTGAAGGTGCGCGGCCAGATCGCGCCGATGATCGAGCTCGGTGCGGGCTTCGACCAGGAAATGACAGCGCGGGAGAACATCTTTCTGAATGGTTCCGTACTCGGACACTCAAGAAAATTCATGGAAGAGCATTTTGACGAGATCGTGGAGTTCGCGGAGCTGGAAAACTTCCTGAATTCTCCGATCAAGAATTATTCTTCCGGTATGAAGGCGCGGCTTGGCTTTTCCGTGGCGACCATGGTGGATCCGGATATCCTGATCTGCGACGAGGTGCTGGCGGTTGGCGACGCGAATTTCCGCAAACGCTGCAATGAGAGAATGCGCCATATGCTGTCGGGCGGTACGACGCTTCTGTATGTGTCGCACGATATCGAGTCTGTCAAGAATCTGTGCGACCATGTTCTGTGGCTGGAGCACGGCGAGGTGCTGATGGAGGGCGATCCGGATACGGTGTGCGACGCCTATATGCACCGGCCGGACCGTGTGTATTCCTACAGCCGCAAGCTGGAGGAGGACCGCGCACTGCTCGAGCAGGGAAAGCGGGTGGACTATCTCGTGGTCGGCGCGGGACTGTTCGGCTCGATCTTCGCCAGGGAGGCGAGGCTGGCGGGCAAGAGCGTCGCGGTGATCGACCAGAGAGATCATATCGGCGGAAATGTCTATACGGAGAAGATCAACGGCATCAACGTACACAAATACGGCGCGCACATTTTCCACACCTCGAATACGCGGGTATGGAAATACATGAACCGCCTGTCCCCGTTCAATCAGTATGTGAATTCGCCGGTTGCCAGATACAAAGACGAGCTGTATAACCTGCCCTTCAATATGAATACCTTTTCGAAGATGTGGGGGGTGACGACGCCGGACGAGGCGAAGGCGAAGATTCAGTCTCAGATCGATGAGCTGGGGATCGGGGAGCCGCAGAATCTCGAGGAGCAGGCGCTCTCCCTGGTGGGACGCGATGTCTATGAGAAGCTGGTGAAGGACTACACCGAGAAGCAGTGGGGCAGAGACTGCAGGGAGCTTCCGGCGTTCATTATCCGGAGGCTGCCGCTGCGCTTCACCTATGACAACAATTATTTCACCGACACTTACCAGGGGATCCCGACGGCCGGCTATACGGCGATCATGCAGAAGCTTCTGTCGGGCGTTCCGGTTCTGCTGAATATGCCCTGGCAGGAGTATAAGAAGAGATATCCGGACAGCTACGGCAAGGTGATCTTCACGGGTCCGATCGATGAGTATTTTGACTATCGGCTTGGAAAGCTGCAGTACCGCACCGTCCGGTTTGAGACGCAGGTTCTGGAGACGGACAATTATCAGGGCAATGCGGTTGTGAATTATACCGGGCATGAGGTTCCCTGGACGCGGATCATTGAGCATAAGTGGTTCCAGTTCGGAAAGGATGCTTCCGGCAATGAGATTCCGGGGACGGTGATCTCGAAGGAGTTTTCCGAGGAATGGAAGGATGGGATGGAGCCGTATTATCCGGTCAATGACGAGGCGAATACGGAGCTGTATCAGAAGTATGTGGAGCTGGCGAAGCAGGAGAAGAATGTGATCTTCGGCGGCAGGCTCGGAACCTACCGTTATTATAATATGGATCAGGTGGTCGACGCTGCGATGAAGCTGTGCACGAAGGAGCTTGGCCGCAAGTTCCGTGCGAAGAAGTAAGAGGAAGCAGAAGAGGCAGGACCAGATGCAGGAAGAGCGAGGAGAAGACGAATGAGTTCAAAGGCGATGAAGAAGGTCGATAAGGCAGTGGATGGAGTGATCGATGTTCTGAAGAAGACTCCCCTGAGAGAATGGTGGTGGAAGAACAAGAAGAAGACTCCGTTCAAGCAGGTCCGGAAGTATCTCGGAGGGATCCATAAGGAGAAGCTGTATCTGGAGTGGTTTCCGGCGATCTACAACCGTCACTCATCGGATCCGATCGATGAGCACAAGGTTGTCATGATCGAAAATGCGCTGTCCGGCCTGAGCAATTCTTTTCAGCTGATCTATAAGGATCTTAAGGCATCCGGAGATTACCGGATCCATGTGCATCATCTTGGAAAGAACCTGACCCGCGCAAAGCAGCATGACATCAACGGCGCCCGTCTGGCCAATGACCTCGGGGACGCGAAGTATGTCTTCCTGAGCGAGGCCTGCGATGTGCTCAGCTGCCTGCCGCTTCGTGAGGAAACCATCGTCTGTCAGCTGTGGCATGGATGCGGCGCATTTAAAAAATTCGGAAGAAGCACCGCTGACCTGATGTTCGGGCAGAGCCGCGCGCAGATCGAAAAATATCCGCAGTATGAGCATTATGATTTCGTTACGGTCTCCAGCCCGGAGGTTGTCTGGGCCTATGAGGAGGCGATGGGGCTGAAGGAGAAGCACGGGATCGTCCTGCCGGTCGGCGTGAGCCGGACGGATGTGTTTTTCGATCAGAAGCATCTGGATCACGCCGCGGAGCGTGTCTATGAGGTGGTGCCGCAGGCGAGGGGAAAGAAGGTGATCTTCTTCGCTCCGACCTTCCGCGGAAAAGTGGCGACTGCCAAGACGCCGAACTACAGGCGCTTCAACCTGGAGCTGCTGAAGGAGAAGCTTGGGGATGACGTGATCATCCTGATCAAGCATCATCCGATCATCAAGGACTATCACATTCCGGAGATGCCGGAGGAATACAACGGCACATTTGCGGTGGACGTAACCCGCATGCCGCTGTCGGTGGAGGATCTGATGATCACCGCGGACGTCTGCATCACGGACTATTCCTCGCTGATCTTTGAGTATTCGCTGCTGAACAAGCCGCTGATCTCCTATGTCTATGACCTGGACAAATACTTTGACTGGCGCGGCTTCTATTATAACTTTGATGAGCTGTCTCCAGGTCAGGTCTGCAGGAACATGGAGGAGCTGCTCCATGCGCTGACCCTTCCCGATTTCGGATATGATCCGGAGCGCATGAAGGAATTCCGCGAGAAATTCATGTCCGGCTGTGACGGACATTCGACGGAGCGGATCGAGAAGCTGGTGTTTGGAAAGAGTCTGAGATAAGGAAGCGCACGAAGCGCGGGTTTTGCGAATGAGGGTAGAGGGGTTGGATCACGATAGTGATCCAACCGCACAGGTGGAATATCTTTCGTCGCCGGAACCAAGATTAAGAAAAGAACAAGATTAAGAAAAGAATAAGATAGGATAACAAGAAAGCATAATAAATCAGAGGCATAATAAGGGGGCGTGCGGCATGGTCTGCTGCCAGGCCATGTCGGAACAAAGGGTCGATCCAACAGATCGATCCACAGGATCAATAGAAGGAATCGATCCAAAAGATCGATCCATAGAACCAATACAAAGGGTCGATACAGGGGATCGTTCCATAAGATCGGCAGACAGGATTGGCAGAAACGACTGGCATAAAGGGTATAAAGAGCTTCATGAAAGACAGTAATACAAAGGGGAGAGTCCGGATCGGCACTTTGCTGGGCACTGTGTTTTTACTTGCAGTGGCTGTGTACTATTTTGCCCATCCGGATTTTTATTTGAACGTCAATTTAAGAACAGATGGCGAAGAGATTCAGACCGGGACAGACTTCTTGCAGATCGTGCTGGTCATCCTCTTCACGGCTCTGGGGGCTGCTGCCCTCTGGGTTCCCTGCTTTTTGAATGAGAAGCAGAAGAAGATCCATGCGGTTCTGGGCTTCTGGCTGACGAGCGTGGTCATGATCTTTGTGGTGGAATACGCGAACATCCGGGCTCACCGTTACTTCTGGTGGGTTGTGTATTACATCGGCGTGAAGAAGCTGTTTCTGACCTGGGTCGTTGTGATCCTTTTTGCAGGGTGGTTTGCGGTTCTGACGAACCGCTGGCAGACGTCGGCGATGATTACCGCGATCGTGGTCTGCTCGTTCGGCGTGACCTGCTATTTCGTCTATGCGCTGCGCGGCACCCCGTTTCTTGCTTCAGATCTCACAACGCTGGGGACAGCCGCGAATGTTGCAGCCGGTTATTCCTACAGGCTGGATTCCCACACGACGGTCATGATCTTGATGACCACAGCCTGGTGCGATCTCATCCTGTGGAGCGGGGAGCATAAGATCTTTTCGTCCTGGAAGCCGAGAGTGGTTACCCTGATCGTCGTTTTCGCGCTGAGCATTCTGACGGAACGCGTCTATATCCACAGCCAGTTTCTTCTCAACCGCGGCGTCACGATGAATACCTTCCGCCCGATTAAAAGCTATGGCGTCAACGGCTCGATCCTTACCTTTATCCGCAGTATTCAGATCATGGTGGTGGAGGAGCCGGATGGCTACAGCCTGGAGAAGGTGAAGGAGATTGAGGCGCGGTATCTGGAACCGGAGGGAACCGGAGCGTCTTCAGAGACTGAAAAAGCCGGAGCGTCTTCCGGAACCGGGGAGGCAGGTGCGTCTTCCGGAGCTGAAAAAACCGGTGCGGATACCGGAGCTGAAAAAGCCGGCGCTGCGGTTCAGCCCAACGTCATCTATGTGATGGATGAAGCATTTTCCGATATGCAGTCATGGATGGACTTCGAGACGGACAGGGAGGTTTGTCCGTTCTTCTCCGGACTGAAGGAGAATACGATTCGCGGCAAGCTCTATGTTTCGTCCTACGGCGGCCGGACGGCCAATACGGAGTATGAGGTTCTGACCGGCGATTCGATGGGATTCCTTCCGGTCAGTTCCACGCCGTACCAGCTCTACATCAAGGAGCCGATGCCGAATCTGGACGCGACGCTGGAGAACCAGGGCTACCGTCATACGGTCGGCATGCATCCTTACAAGCCATCCGGATACAACCGCCGGACTGTCTACGAGCTCTTCGGATTTGACAGGCTGCTGTTTGAGGACGAGTTTGCCGGTGCGGAGGAGGTTTACGGACGGGTTTCGGATCTGGCGGACATCGACCGCGTGATCGCGGAGTATGAGGAGGCGAAAAGGGAGAGCGACGCGCCGTTCTTTGTCTTCAATGTCACGATGCAGAATCACAGTCCTTATACCTGGGACGTTAACGAACTCGAGGAACCGGTGCATGTGACAAGCGGCTCCGGGAAGTATGCGGACGCGGATGTCTATCTTTCCGAGATCCATCTGTCCGACAAGGCACTCGAAAAACTGGTGCATTATTTTGAGCAGACGGATGATCCGACGGTGATCGTATTCTTCGGCGACCATCAGCCGCTTCTCGAGGATCCGTTCTATAAGATGGTCTATGGAAAGACGATGGCTGAGATGAAGGATGAGGAGCTGATGCAGTTCTATCACTCGAATTATCTGATCTGGGCGAACTATGATATCGAAGAGAAGGAGATGGATCTCAGCTCGAATTATCTGGCGCCTGTCATGAAGCAGGCGGCGGGGATGGAGCTGACGGGCTACGATCGTTTCCTGCTGGATCTTCATGAGGACCTTCCCATCGTCTCGCTGAACGGATACTGGGACCGGGACGGTGTCTATTACGGGAGTCCGGACAATGAGAAGTCTCCCTGGTATGACCGTTTGCAGGAATACAATCTGCTGGTCTACAACCATCTGTTTGACAAGGAGAACCGGACGGATGATTTCTTCGGAGGCAATGTCCCGGATCCGGGCGAAGCGCCCGCGGACAATGCCGCCGGTCAGGCCGGGTGAGAAGTTTAGCTGAAACGCTGCTGATCAGGTCTGTGGAACGTATGGTTGAAACGCCGGTCAGGCCGGATAAAACGTCCGATGTACATAGTGCCGGGGAGTGCACAGCAACACTGGTTGTGGATGCAGAGAGGATGATAATGGGCAGCATTGCCCGGTGAAAAGGAATGAAGAAAAGAAATGCCCTGTGTGCCGCCGGCGTTGTTCTGTATGCGATCGCATTTTCGGCGATGCTGGAGCTTGGCTGGCGTACCTCCTATATCTGGTCTTTTGTGGATGAAAATGCTTCTGCGTGGAGTGCGTTGCGGTTTGCGTTGTCGAAGGACACAGGCATGGTCTGTATCGGTCTTGCGCTGGGATTGATTCTTGCCGGGGCGCTGTATCTGCTCTTTCTCCGCGTCCGGGTATGGTGGACGATCCGGCTTCGCAGGAAGACGGTCTCCATCGGTGCGGCGCCGCTGGTGCTTGTGCTGGTGATCGCAGTCACCGCTGTTGTTGCTGCGGGCGCATACCGCGAGAACAGCAGATATCAGGCGGAAAGGGATCATACCCTGAAGCTTCGAAGGATGCTTGCGTCGGAGAAAAAGATTATCCATGCCTGCGGTGAGATCACGGGACCGGACGGAGAAGTCTATGATTATACAAACAGCCGGGAAGCCCTGGAGCAGACACTGAGCAAAGGAGCTCATTTCGTCGAGATTGACTTTGCATTCACGTCGGATAAGAAGCTGGTCTGCATTCACAACTGGAAGAAGGATTTCGTGAAAGCGGACGGCACGATGGTGGAGAGCGCGGCCACTTGGGAAGAATTCACGAAGGGATCGATCCTTGGATTCTTTTCGACGATGACATTGGAGGATCTTGTGCAGATTCTGCAGGATCATCCGGATGTGTATATCGTGATGGATGTGAAGGCGGCCGAGATGCTCAGGGGCTACCGGTATATGGCGAAGTTCCTGTCCGGGAAATACCCGGACATGCTGCCCCGGATGATTCCGCAGTTTTATCATGCGTCGCAGTATGAATATCTGTACGGCTGCGGATACCGGACAATGATCTTTTCCCTGTATCGGAGCGGCGTATGGGAATACAGTTATTCCGCGCTTGACGGGATCATCAAGCGGAAGCTTCTTCTCGGCGTAACGTTCCGGCAGCGGTATCTGCATGGAGGAAGGGAAGGAGAACAGGTTCCCGACGATCTCCTTCAGCGTGTGCTGTCCTCCCGCAATCCTGTATATGTCCACACGATCGATGATCCGGACGACCAGCAGGAGGCGTACGGGATGGGCGTAACCGCGGTGTATACGAATCTGACTGGCGGGAAATGAGCCGGAACAGGAGAAGCCGGATATGAGTCCGGTGCCGGATCATCCGGGGCAGAACCGGATGGATGAGACAGAAGCCTGAGAAACCGGGGCAGAACCGGGGGATGAGGATGTGCTGAGGGCCGGTATATAAACTACGATAGGAGACAAAGTATGACGCTCTGCAGAGCGTCAGAAAGTCGGGCATCTGCAGCAAAAGTGGCTGCAGGGAGGAGGAGGAAGCAGGGAAAATGAACACAAACCTTGCGGAGATCACGGGAGCAGAGTTGATGTGTCACATTGTGAACTATTTTCTGGTTCCGCTGTTCAGCGTGCTGATCTTCAGTAAGCGCCACCAGGAACCGGTCCGTATGTCTGCCGCCTTTTTTGTGCGGT
>CAJOQO010000301.1 GCA_905236545.1 uncultured Lachnospiraceae bacterium | reverse complement strand
TCCATCCTGCGGTTTCTGGCCGTTTCCATCCTGCGGTTTCTGGCCGTTTTCATCCTGCGGTTTCTGGCCGTCAGCCGGATCATTCTCCGCATCAAACGGATCGTTCTCCATAGTCCCCCACGGATCTCTCCTGTCCTTTACAGCATTCTCGGAATCCGGCTTTGTATCGGGTTTATCCTTCGGCTTAAAGAATCGGGAAACCGCCTTTGCTCCAGACGCACCGTTCTCATTCGGAATCTGCAGTTCCGGTGACTGTCCATCCTGAGCCTGTCCATCCGGTAACTGTCCATTCGGTGACTGCCCATTCGGTGACTGCCCGGCAGGAGCTTTCTGATCCTTTCGATCCGTTCCTTCCGCCTGACCCCGTTCCGTTCCGTCAGGAGATGTATGCGGCTGCATCGCGCGGTCTCTCATCCGAAATGCGGGAGGCATGGGTCTGCGTTGATCTTCCCCCGGCTTCCCTGTGTCAGAAGGATCCGTGTTCGCGGAAGAATTCGTTTCCTCTTTGGATTCACCGTTTTCAGAAGGATCCGTTTTTTCTGAGGAATCGGTGTTTTTCGATGTATCCACACTTTCCTCCGTCTGCGAAGTACTCTTTTGTGTTGATGATTCCTCTGCCCCTGCTGTCATTGCTCCCATCGATAAAAACATGCTGCCGGAAAGGATTCCCGCGAGAATCAGATTTCTTTTCTTCATAAATAAAACCTCCTTTATATCATCCTTGTCGTGAGACTCTTCCATCTTCCCGGAAGATTCTCTGCTTCCTGACACTGACAATATAACGGAGGTTGATTAGCCGGACGTTAGGTCTGTATTAGCTGAACATTAAATTGGACTATGTTATTCATGATGTTTTATTCATGATTGATTTTATCTTTTCCTTCCCTTTTGAAGATCCACCTGAAACTCGATCACCTGATCGGAATGAAACACTGCCCTTGCGTCTCCGCCGCCCTGCTGCGCAATGGCACGTACGACTGCCAATCCGATTCCTGAGCCTCCGGTCTGCCTGCTTCGGGAGGTATCTGCCCGGTAAAAACGGTCAAAAAGCTGATCCGGATCCACCTCCGGAAGGGAATCACAGTTATTTTTCAAAGAGATCCTTACGGCCCTGCGGTCGCTGCGAAGCTTTACGCGCAGAAAACCATTCTCTCTCCCGTACTTCACGGCATTGTCCAGCAGAAGCTCCAGCATCTGCTGATACTGTTCCCTGGAAAAATACAGTTTCACCTCAGGTTCGATATCAGTTTCTATATGGATACCGCGCAAAGACGCACTCTCACGGAAGATGCACACCGTTTCCTCCAGAACCCTGGACGCATCGAACACGGTTGATGTAAATGCCACTGTTTCGGTTTCTTCCATTTTCGCCAATGCGAGCATCTGCTTTGTAAGATCAGACAGACGCAGTGCCTGTGCGCGGATGTTGTCAAGCCACTTCGTTTTACCCCCATGAAGCTCCTGGACATCCACATTGGACACAATTACTGCGAGCGGGGTCTTGAGTTCATGTCCCGCATCCGTAATAAACTGCCGCTGTTTTTCGATACTCTCTGCCACCGGAGCAATCGCCTTCCTTGACAGGAAGATCACCAGCAGCAGGATCAGAAGCCATAGTACGGTGCCCAGAACTGCTGTGATCAGAATGATCCTGATGATGGATGCTGTCTCCTGGCTGATATCCAGAAATGCATAAGACACCGATCCATCCGCCTGCTGCCGGGCATAGTACAGGTATCCCTCCACATTTCCTCTCTCCCGAAGAGGACCGGACGGCGCAGCTTCCATCCCCGTCACCGGGTTCGGACCAAAGTCATTTTCCGTACGCAGATCCGGCCGCACCGCCTTTTCCGTTTCTGTCTCCCCGGATACTTCCGGAGAAAAAGGCACAGCCGCCGCATTGATCAGTCTGATCATCTCCTCAAACCCGACGTCTGCGTCATGCGTCAGGTCATAGAATTCGACTGCTCCGGACGGGGCGATACGGGCCACAAAATACTTTCCCGATTCCGGAGCAGGCTTTTCACCGCCTTCCGAACCGGATGGAGGCTCCAGGGGATCTTTCCCGGATCCTTCCGCCAG
>CAJOQO010000300.1 GCA_905236545.1 uncultured Lachnospiraceae bacterium | reverse complement strand
TTCCGGAGAGGAGGCCGTGATTCCACAGCCTCCGTCCTTCGCTTTGCCGATGCGCTCCTCCCCGGTGAAAGAAACGGCAGGCGCAGGAACCACCCTTGCCTCAAAGATCAGCGGACGGATATTGATCTCCTTCTCGGTCTTCTTTCCTTTTTTCACAACCAGGATCTCAGGCTGATCGAGCCACTTCAGGAAGTCTTCGCACCAGCCTTCCTCCCACCCGCCTTCTTTTTTCCGGCGAAGGGTATAGTCCGCGCGTGAAACAAGCGTCATCCCCTTGTGCGCCTTTCCCTCCGGAATCTGTCGTGCCTCTGTGAACCATACCCCTTCCGGGACGGAGCGGTTCAGCCGCTCTACGATCTCATCCCCGGGAAGCGGATGGACCAGATCCACATCGACATACTCCGAGTCGCTGGTCATACCGACCCCGAGCGGCAGCGCGAATGACATGGACATATGCGGACTCAGCCCTTCCGTGTACGCAACCTCGATGCCCGCCCTGCGGCAGGCCTTCTGGAAATACCGCATCATATCCAGATGGCCGATGAACTTCATCAGTCCCTGCTTCGAATACTTTACCCGGACTCTCATATCTCCTCCGATCCGTCAGGACCCGAACCCCCTTCGCCTGCCGGTATCCGGCCGCTCTCTTCCGCACTGAGTCCCGGTACGGGATTGCATCCGGGAACCGGATAGACATAGCTTTTACCTGTACCTGCCCTCGGTTCTCTTCCGGCATCCGTAACGTTATAGCAAACGCCGCACCCGAACTTCGCCGCGCCGCATACGCTGCATTCCCTGTGACAGTTGGGCGTCACTTCCGCCTTCATGGCCCTGTGCCACTCCTCCAGAAGAAATCTTCTGGACGGTCCTGCGTCTATGAAGTCCCACGGGAACAGCTCCTGTTCCCCGCGCGGCCTTCTGGTATAGAAATACAGGTCGGTCCCCGTCTCCTCCATCGCCTCTGTCCAGCGGCTCCATTCCCAGTGCTCCGTCCACGCATCGAACAGAGCTCCCCTGCGGTACGCCGCTTCGATCGTTGCCGCAACCCTTCTGTCTCCCCGGGCCAGCAGGCCTTCGAGAACTGTGACATAGGCTTCATGCCAGTTGTAACGGATCGACTTATGGTTAAGGCTCGCCTTCACCTCTTCATTCACCGTGCGGGCAAAGGTCAGATAATCCTCAGGGGTGAACATGACCGCCCACTGGAACGGCGTAAAGGGCTTCGGGACAAAGAAGGACGTAGAGATCGTAATCATGCATTTTCCGTTCCTTTTGTCTTTCGGAACGGTATCATAATACAGTTCGGCGATCTTCTCCGCGAGACGCGCAATATCCTTCCGGTCCTCCTCCGTTTCTGTCGGCTGTCCCAGCATGAAATACAGCTTCACCTTATTCCAGCCGCCGCGGAAAGCTTCCGCCGCCCCGCGCATGATATCCTCTTCCGTCAGACCTTTGTTGATCACATTCCGCATCCGCTGGGAACCGCCCTCCGGGGCAAAGGTCAGAGAGCTCTTTCTGACATCCTGCACCTTGCTCATCACATTGAGGGAAAATGCGTCGATCCTGAGGGATGGCAATGAGATGTTGATCTTTTCCGTCTTTCCATGCTTCTCGATCAGATAGGTGACCAGGCCCTCAAGCTGAGGATAATCGCTCGTGGACAGCGAACTCAATGAGATCTCCTCATGTCCGCTTGCCGCCAGAAGACGGTCCGCGTCACGCTTCAGGGTCTCAAGGCTCTTTGTGCGCGTCGGGCGGTAGATCATGCCGGCCTGACAGAACCTGCATCCCCGGATGCAGCCTCTTTGTACCTCGAGGACAACACGGTCCTGGGTTACCTGCAGGAAAGGAACCAGCGGCCTGGTGATAAACGGGCTCGTATCCAGATCCTTCACCACCTGTTTGCGGATCCGCTTCGGAATCCCTTCCTCAACGGGTTCGAAAGCGTCAAGCGTCCCGTCCTCCCGATAAGTCGCCCTGTAGAACAGCGGACAATAGATGCCGGGAATCTTCACGGCTTCCCTGAGAAAGGCTTTCCTGGTCATCTTTTTTCTTTTGCACTCCTTGTACAGATCAAGGAGTTCATCATATACCGTCTCGCCTTCTCCGATATAAAACAGGTCGAAAAACCTGGCGATCGGCTCCGGGTTGTAGGCGCAGGGTCCGCCCCCGATGACGATCGGAGCTCCTTCGCCCAGCTTCAGCTCCTCCGCGCGCGGCGCAGGATTCTCCGGTCCGGAATCTCTCTGGCTTCCCGGCTCATATCCGGGCGTATACAGCCTGTCCTCCGCGTGAAGCGGGATCCCTGCAAGATCCAGGATCTGCAGAATGTTTGCGTAGCACAGTTCATACTGAAGCGTGATTCCCAGAAAATCGAACCCGAGAACCGCCTCCTGGGACTCCAGCGCAAACAGAGCAATCTTCTTCTGACGCATGATCTGATCCAGATCCACCCACGGCGAATAGACCCGCTCACACCAGGTGTCGGGTCTTTTATTAAACATATCGTAGAGGATCTGGATGCCCAGATGGGACATGCCGATCTCATAGACATCCGGAAAACACATCGCAAAGCGGATCTCTATTCCTGAGAGATCCTTATGGACGGCATTCACCTCATTGCCCAGATACCGTTCCGGTTTCCCGACCGAAAGAAGGATCTCATCAGGAAGCGCCGGTTTGTTCACCATCTCATCTGCCCTCTCATCCGCTCTTTTATCCGTCCTTTCATTCACACTTTCGTCCGTATTCTCATCCGGACTTTCATCCGCCTCAAGGCAGTCATATTCCGGAACACGGATCCGGTTTCCTCATTTTTTCTTCGCAGCCTGTTTTCTCTTCAGCGCTGCCAGCTGCTGCGCGATCTTTTTGTTCGCGGCTTCCTTGCTGTCCTTATTTTTCTTTCCAAGCTTTCCCATGTTCGGTCACCTCATTTCCATATCTGATATGCCTTTGTTCAAAACTTCGCCGCGCGGATCCCTGTGATTCCGGGAACACTGCCCTGCCAGGAGCTGTACCCTGCCAACGGCGAAACGAAGCAGCTCCGGCGTTTCACGCGTTATCCCCGATCTTTCCGAGACCGCGCAGGATCTTCTCCGGTGTCATCGGCCAGCTCTCGATCCAGACGCCGGTCGCTTCATGGATCGCGATGCCGATGGCGGGAGCGGCCCCGTTGCAGGCGATCTCGGAGATGGACTTCGCGCCGAACGGACCGTCCGGGTCATCCACATCGATCAGAACCGCCCTGAAATCATCCGGCTGCTCATAGATCATCGGAACTCCGTAATCAGTCATATTGGCATTCAGGCAGCGTCCCTTTTCATCCAGGATCATGCCCTCATAGAGCGTATGCCCGATCGACTTGAGCGATGCGCCGTACATCTGGCACAGTGCCAGCTCCGGATTGATCGGCGTACCGGCATCCTGCAGGGCATAGAACTTCTGCACCCTGATCTCGCCGGTTCTTGTGTTGACCGCGACCTGGGCAAAATGCGCTCCGTAAGGAACGGAGGAGGCGGTTGTGGTAAACGAACCGTGATAGACCATCATTCCGCGGCCGTCTCCGGCGCAGGCCGCATGGGACAGCTGCGCGTAAGTAAGGGACTTTCCGGTTTTCTTCGAATACACCTCGCCGGGCATCCTGAGCGCGAGATCCTCCACAATCTCCTGCATCTGGAGCGCTGCTTCCTTCAGAACCTCTTCCCTGAGTCCTTTCGCTGCGAGAACTGCCGCATTGCCGGAGAAGAATGTACCGGATGACGCGTAGGAGCCCGTGTCAAAAACAGAAGCATCCGTGTCGCCGGACAGTACCGTTACATGCTCCATCGGCATGCACATGATCTCGCTGACCGCCTTCGCGCAGATCGTGTCAAGTCCCGTACCGATATCCGCGCATCCGCTGTGCAGGATCACGGTTCCGTCCGTTTCCAGCTTCGCGATCGCTTCTGCGTGATCCAGTCCGGGCAGGCCGGAACCCTGCATGATCATCGCAAACCCTTTTCCGATCTTCACATCCGGATCATCACTGGTTTCCTTTACGCCCCAGTGAATCATATCGCAGCCCTGAAGAACCGCTTCCCTGAGCCCGCAGGAGCCGACCGGAACAATATTCCCCTCACGGCCTTCCCCGAGTCCCTTCAGGATATCAAGACGGTATCCGGTTTCCACATGGTTTTTCAGCACCATCTCCCTGTAGTCGCAGCCCAGCTTTTCCGCCAGCTCCGCCATGCACATCATGATACCATAGGTTCCCTTCGGCGTGCCGTATCCCTGGTAGGCGCCCGCAGGAGGAGTATTCGTATAGTAAACCTTCAGGTCATATGCCATGTTGGCACATTTGAACAGCGGCAGGGTCTTGGAACAGCTGTTCATCGGAACGGTAAGACAATGGTTTCCGTACGGGCCGGTATTGGCCCGGACCTCCATGAAGATCCCCGTAATGGTGCCATCCTTCTTTCCGGCCATCTTCACGCGCGCGCGCATCGGATGTCGGGTTGAATTGGCAATGAACTCCTCCTCTCTGGTGTTGCGGCAATATACCGGCCGCCCCGTCACAAAGGAAGCGTAGGCTGTCACATCCTCGATCAGGATATCCTGTTTGGAACCATAGCCTCCTCCGACTCTTGTCTTGACCACATGGATCCGGTTCTCCGGAAGCCCGGTCACCCATCCGACGATCCGGCGCACATGGAAAGGCACCTGGGTGGATGCATAGACCGTCAGCCTGTTCCCCTCCATCCGGGCAAAGCAGACATGCGGTTCAAGCGGTGTCTGCTGAACCTGGCTGGTCTGGTAGGTTCTCTCCACAACCGCGTCCGCTTCCGCGAACGCCTTCCCGACATCTCCGATTCCGCCCTTGTTCGACGCGGCAACATTGTGATGGATGTCAGCGCCAAGCGGAAACTGGTAGATCACCTTTCCTTCTCTCCAGTCGCCGGAATCCTGATTGTACTC
>CAJOQO010000299.1 GCA_905236545.1 uncultured Lachnospiraceae bacterium | reverse complement strand
CATGGTGCTCAGGGAGCGTCATGGTGCCCAGGGAGCGGCCTGCGGCAGACATAGCACAAGGCCGGAGTGGTGGTTTGCGGTGCGGAAGCCATCCGCAGGCCGGGGCATACGTAACAGGAGACTGCGCTATACAGCACAGTCTCCTGCCGCTTCCGCCTTCTTATGCCTTCTTTATACCTGCCTTCATATTGCCTGCCTTCTTATGCCTGCCTTCTTATACTTTCGTCCTGCGTCTTGCACGTCCATATTTGATCACGGACAAAACGACGAGAACGACAATCGTGACGATATACGGCATCATCAGGACAAGATCCGCGGGAGCGTTGGTCAGCTGCAGCTGGTTTGATGCCGCGTCCGCCACACCGAAGATCAGTGCACAGAACATGGCTCCGATCGGATTGCCGCCTACCATGGAGGAAGCGCACAGACCGATATAGCCCCGGCCTGCGACCATGTTCTTCGTGAAAGAGGTCAGGTAGCCCATCGACATGAAAGCACCGCCGATACCGCCCAGTATCCCGGCGATCAGCCATGACAGGAAATAAACCTTCGGCACGGATATTCCGACCGATTCCGCCGCATGGGGGTTCTCGCCAACCGCACGGATATGATGACCGGTTTTCGACTTAAAGATAAAGATGTACAGAACAATCGATATTAAGATCGCGCCATAACTCAGCACATTCTGGCCCGATACGATCCTGCCGATGACAGGGATCGCGGAAACCCCGGGAATCGTAACCTTCGGCATCGCGAGGGACTTGATCGCAACAGCAGAGTTTGACTTCTCACCGGTCAGGGCAAACAGCAGGAAGATCGTCCCGCCGGCTGAAGCCAGGTTAATGGCGATCTGTGCCAGCATCAGATCCGCCTTTCCCTTAACCGTCGCAACCCAGATCAGGATCCCCGTTACGGCTCCGGCCGCCATCGCGGCAAGGAAACCAACCAGAGCGCTCTTCGTGATGCCGCTGACGATAACGCCGATCAGCGCGCCCCACAGCATCATGGATTCGGCCGCCATATTGAACAGTCCGGCCTTTTCGCAGACTGCCGCGGACAGAGCCGCAAAGATAAGCGGAGTCGACAGGCGCATCACCTGGAAACCGAATGAAGAGACCATTCTTACGTTCATGCCTTCCCCTCCTTCTGTGCAAGAGCCTTCTTCGCGGAATTGAAGATCAGTCTGCTCTTGAATCCGCTCAGGAACATCTCAGCCGCAACAAGGACGATGATGATCCCCTGGATAATCGATACGAATTCCGGCGGGATATCCGTTGTTCTGGAGACGATGTCCGCTCCGGTCCGGATATAGGCGATCAGGAACGCGCTGAGCGGGACGAACGCCGGATTCTTTCTCGCCAGAACCGCGATCATCAGTCCGTCAAAGCCATAACCGGTGAGAGAGGTCCACTGATAACTCTGGAACATTCCGATCACCTGCACCGTACCTCCGATTCCGGCAAATGCGCCGCCGATGACCTGTGCCAGGATGATCGTTGCCATAACCGGCATGCCGATATACTTCGCGAATGTCGGATTCATGCCGACCACACGCATCCTGAACCCAAAGGACATCTTGTAAAACAGAATCGCCGCGAAAATCACGCACACAATCGCGATCAGAAAACCGAAATGCACGGAAGTTCCGGGGATCATGTTCGGCAGCTTCAGACTGCTCGTCCACTTGTAGGACGCAGTGATCGATGACCCCGGATCCTTGATCTGATACTTCAGAATGTAGCTGGTCAGGTACAGCAGAATATAGTTCATCATCAGGGAGACGACGCACACATCCGCGTGGAAAAGCTGATCTGCCAGCGCCGGAATCAGGGAACAGACCATACCGGCGAGCGCTCCGACCGCAAGTACGATGATCAGAAGGAGCCATGCAGGAACCTTGTCCGACAGAGCGATCGCCACACAGGCGGACAGGCATCCGCCCAGATTCACAGCGCCCTCGCCGACCAGGTTAAACTTATTGATCGCGTAGACGAAGCACATACACACGCCCGTGAACATGATCGGAATCATGACCGTCAGGATATTCCCGAATCTCCGGAAAGAAGAGAACGGCCCGGTGATAAACTGCCCGATCACATAGAGCGGATCATCAGAGATGATCGCAAGTATGACCAGTGCGATCACATAGGCAACCAGTACCGCAACCAGAATCCGGAACAGGTCAAACCATGTTTCTATCTTTTTTGCGTCTTTATTCATAGCAGGCCCTCCATTTCTTCGGCAGTCATGGTTCTGATGCCCAGCATGTACTCACCGAGCACATCCACATCAACCACATTCGCCTTCGGGAACGCCGCAACGATCTTCCCCTGCCTCATCACGAACAGACGGTCGCTGACTTCGAGCACCTCATTCAGGTCAGCAGAGATCAGGAGGGAACCGATTCCTTTCTCACGTGTCATCCGCACCAGATACTTACGGATCATCTCCGCTGTGCCGACATCAACGCCACGGGTAGGCTGGTTCGCAATCACAAAATTGGCGCCGTTCGTAAACTCCCTGGCCACAACCACCTTCTGGATATTACCGCCGGACAGGAAACGGATCGCCTCATCCTGGCTGTCGCAGGAGATCTCGAATTCCTCGATCATTTTCCCGGTAATCTCCTTCTGCTTCCCGGCATTCAGGAAGATTCCGGTCATGTTCTCTTTCTTGTCAAAGCGGTCTGCAATGGCATTGCTTCGCACAGACAGATCATTGACGCATCCGACCGTCATACGGTCTTCCGGAATCACACTCATGCCGGTCCGGCGAATCTCCTTGATCTTCATGCCGCTGATGTCCTGCCCGTTCAGCTTCACATTGCCCGCGTCACATTTGATCATACCGCTGATGGCGTCTGACAGGAAACTCTGGCCGTTTCCTTCGACACCCGCGATTCCGACCACCTCTCCTTCCCGGATCCGGAAGGAGACATGATCCACAGCATGCTTTCCTTCACTGTTCACACATACCAGGTCATTTACCTCAAGAACCGGTCTGCCCGGCTTCGGATCCTCCTTGTCGATCTTCAGAACGACATCGCGTCCCACCATGAGCCGGGAGATCTTCGCCGCGTCCAGTTCCTCGATCGGATGGGTTCCGTTGCAGTACCCATGCCGCAGAACCGTAACATTATTGCACAGCTCCATGACCTCTTCCAGCTTGTGGGAAATAAAGATCAGAGAGTGCCCGTTTTCCCTCAGCAGTTTGAGCTGTTCGAACAGCTCCCTCGTCTCCTGCGGCGTCAGAACCGCAGTCGGCTCGTCCAGAATCAGGACTTTCGCCCCGCGGATCAAAGCCTTAAGGATCTCAACCTTCTGCATCATACCGACAGAAAGGTCTGCGACTCTGTCTCTCGCATGCAGTCCGAACTTATACTTATCAGACATCTCCTGGGTCATGGCAACCGCTTTCTCGGCGTCAACCAGCACTCCTCTCTTCGGTTCCATGCCCAACGTCACATTCTGGGCGACGGTCATGGAAGGAAGCAGCATAAAGTGCTGATGAACCATGCCGACTCCAAGGCTGATGGCCTCCAGCGGAGACTTGATCTGCACCTTCTTCTCATTTACGTAGATGCTGCCTTCCTGCGGCTGCTCCATTCCGAACAGCACCTTCATCAGGGTGGTCTTGCCGGCGCCGTTCTCTCCGACAAGAGCATGAATCTCACCCTGCTGAACAGTGAAGGAGATATCCTTATTCGCCACGAAGCCGTTCGGATAGATCTTCGTGATATGCTCCATTTTTAATGCTTCCATAGGCTCTTCCCTCTGTATATTTGGTTACAGTGTCAAAAGTCCTCCTGATCCCTTCACCACATCTGAAAAGAACCCTGCGCCAGATAAGCCGCAGGGTTCCGGGTGACAGGCCCTGATTGCCTGCAGGTCACACTACAAATACAATCATACCTGTGAACGGATCAGCTGGCATCCTCCAGCAGCGCAGCGTAATCATCCTCGGTTCCGTCAAAATAAGACTTCACTTTGATCGAGCCATCCTTGATGCCTTCCTTCGCCTCTTCGACCGCGTCACGGACTTCCTGCGGAACAACCTCTTCATAGTATTCATTCTCGGCAAGGCCGACTGCATCCTCCGCAACGCCCATCGCCTTCAGGGTGCCCCACTCGATGGACTCCGGATCCCTGAACAGAGAGACCATGGTATTACCGACTTCCTTCGTGACAGAGGTCGGAATCACCTTTGCGAACTCTTCGTTGCTGTCGATGAAGGAAGCATACTGGTCGGAGTCAACACCAAGCGTCCAGGCTCCGTCGATCTCTGTCGCCGCCTCGAATGCTCCGGTTCCCGCGCCGCCGGCGATCGGGAAGAATACATCAACGTCCGCGCTGGCATTCTGGGTATTGCAGATCTCTTTCATCTTCGCGGTATTGCTCCAGTCTCCAACCCAGCCGGTGCTGACCTTGATATCCGGGTTGAAACTCTTCGCGCCATCTACATAACCGGTGATGAAGTCCTTGATAACCGGGTTCTCAACACCGCCGATCGCGCCGATCGCACCTGACTTGGACATTCCGGCCGCGACGATGCCGCCCAGATAGGAGGACTCATTCTGCTTGAAGTAAATGTAGAGAATGTTGTCTCCGACAACCTCCGAATCAGAATTGATATCGAACAGAACGAACTTCGTATCCGGGAATTCTCCGCATACCGTCTCAACCATCTCCTGATAGGTCGAGCTGGCGATCACATAATCATAACCGGTATCCAGCAGGTCATACATGGTGTCAAGGAACTTGGACGCGTCATCGCCGGTCTCAACCGTTTTGACTTCGTATCCGGCCGCGCGAAGCGTATTCATCCCCACCTCACCGGAGTCATTGAAAGACATATCGCCCAGGCCTGTGCAGACATATGCAATCGTGCCTTCCCCGGTGAAATCCGGCTCTTCGGCCATCGCCGCCATACCGGCAGACAGTGCCAGCGCCGCAGTCATGGATGCCGCGATCAGGGTTGTAAGTTTTCTCATAATCTACCTCCTTCATAACAATTGGTTGGTGATACAGGCTCTCCCCGAAGGGAAAGCCGGGGACTGTTCAGAGATTCCTTTTCGATCCGGCAGGCAGTCTCCGGGACAGATCCCAGGCTCAGGCAGACGCCATCCAGCTTCCGGCATCCCCTGTTGCTCTCATGTTATTCCACGCTTCCTCCCGCAAAACGTATGCTGAGATACAGACGCGGAAGGCATCGTCCACTTCATCAGGAAACGCAGTCAGGAATTGTGTTTCCTGTACGCTGCACCCGGCCGGCGGCGGATGCTGCCCGGCGGAGGATGCTGCTCAGCGTCAGACACCGCACGCTGTCTCCAGCGCCACCTCCATCATGCTGGTGAAGCTGGTCTGCCTGTCATGGGCAGACATCTCCTCGCCGGTCACCAGTGAATCGGAAACCGTAAACATGGCAAGCGCCTTCACCTTGCCGGCTGCCGCGTTGCAGTAAAGCGCGAAGCTTTCCATCTCGCTCGCGAGGACACCCATCTTCGCCCATTCCTTCCAGGGGTCATTCTCTCTGTAGAAAACATCCGTACAGTTAACCGTGCCGATCTGATACCGGTATCCATGGCGGTCCGCAGACTCCTTCGCCTTCAGCAGAAGGCCGAAATCAGCGGTCGCGCAGAACTGGCCGGGAAGGTTGAACTGCGCGGCATAGTTCGAATCCGTGCAGGAGCCCATAGCCATCACGATATCACCAAGCTTCAGATCCGGCTGTATGGCACCGCACGAGCCGATCCGGATCAGGTTCTCCACGTCATAAAAATGAATCAGCTCATAGGTGTAGATGCCGATGGACGGACAGCCCATCCCTGTCGCCATAACAGACACCGGAGCCCCCCTGTAGGTTCCCGTATAGCCGAAAATACCGCGGACACTGTTGAACTGTACCGGATCCGTCAGGAAATTCTCCGCGATAAACTTCGCCCTGAGCGGATCCCCGGGGAGCAGAACCGACTTCGCGATCTCTCCCGGGCTGGCAGTATTATGAGGAGTTGCCATAGTATTCCCCCTTCCTGATTGACAAAAATGCACGCTTTCATCAGATACACCGGCTGCCTGTCCAAAAGCCGCCGCCAACATCCCCGCCCGGGGATGTTGATCCGTTGCGAATTAATCCCATTATAACACTGTAATTATGCATTTTCCATAATAATCAGAAGAAAGTCCGCCCCATCTCCCCGTCATTGTCACTATTCACGGTTCCTCCCCCACAGACCGTGAACCGGAACGATAATTTCTCAAACCGTTCATCGGACAGGAGCGCTCCCTGTACCCCGGCAACTGCCGCGGCGACACGGTTTGCCCCGCGGACGGCGTCCCTCATGGCATACCCCTTCTGAAGCAGTGCGATCACGCTCCCGATATGACTGTCCCCCGCTCCGATCGCGTCCCCTCCGTCTTCGGCGGGAAATGCATCCACCTGCGTACAGGATCCGTTTTCAGGATCAAAGATCAGGCAGCCGTGTCTGCCTCTTGTCACGAGAACCGTATTGTGCGTACGGGCGGAAAGCGCTTCCCCTGCTTCCCGGATGGCTTCGCAATGCGTAAAACGAAGCGCTTCCTCCTCATTCAGATGAAGAACCGGGCGAAGCTCCAGCATCCGTTCCATCCGCTCCGGCGCGATCTGGCAGATCCTTGCGCTGGGCGCAAAAAACACCCCGTATTCCCTGTGTCTTTCCAGATACCGGACAATGCTCTCGCCGGTCTCCTCTTCCATTTCGAGCCCGCAGACATAGACACACCCGATCTGTTCTGCGTCCGGGCTTTCATCAAGCCGGGAAAGCCATTCCTCCTCAAACAGATACTCGGCCCCTCGGTAGCACAGAAACGTCCTTTCCCCATCCGGTTCCACCAGGCAGTAGCAGCATCCGTTCTCCCCGTCCGGGGGCGGGCAGGCGGAAACGATTCCCCGGGCTGCCAGGCGCTCCCTGACAAATGAACCGTACATCCCTCTTCCGACGGGCAGGAACGGGATAAAGGGAACCCCGAAATGCCTCAGGCAGTCACATACATTGAACGCGCATCCGCCCAGTGACATCTTCTGCCGGTAGAAATTGATATCCTCGCTTCTGGATGGAAGATGATCCACCTCCATCACGACATCGCAGACAGCGGATCCGATCACAAGAACCTTCTTCATAGCATCTACGCCTCCGATCCCTTTCCAAATCTGTAAGCGCCGGTTTGACAACGCAGCACTGCTCTTTTCTCTAAGCGCCGGTTTGACAGCGCAGCACTGCTCTTTAACGTCGAAAGGAACCGCTTTCGCGGTTCCTTTCTTTGGGTAAGTGGAGAAATTCGTCTTCGAAGAGACGATAGACAGTTGTCAAATTCAGTCAGCAGACACAGCTTCGTATGTTTTCTGACATGTCAGCAACGATCCGCTGCAACTATTCTGCTTTCATCATTATCCGCCATTCTATCAGTTTTGTCAATAAAATAATAAAAAACGTTACGATTCGCGACCTTCACGACCGGTTCTTCACGACCGATCTGGTTGCAGGCCGGGGCTGCAAATATCAGCTGTCTGTGCGAAAACCATCCGCAGGCTGGCATATGCGAATCGTAACAAAAAACGGGGATACCTTTCTTTCGAAAAGCATCCCCGGGACAGTGGAGACGGCAGGACTTGAACCTGTGACCTACTACACGTCAAGCAGTTGCTCTCCCAGCTGAGCTACGTCTCCAAATCGTTTGTCCGTTTCGTACTTTGCTACTATGCCACAACCGGGAAGAAATTGCAAGCAGTTTTTTCAGATTTCTCCGGTTCCGATTCCCTGCCGTTACTAGTACACCGAATAATTAATTTCTGGTACATTCACGCAGGATGATTGCTCATACGCAAGGCAGAGGAGGGAGTTGATGTGGGCAT
>CAJOQO010000298.1 GCA_905236545.1 uncultured Lachnospiraceae bacterium | reverse complement strand
TGCGAAGCAGCGACGGATGCGCGGCAGCGCAGACGGTTCACGGTCTGTGGGGGAGGAACCGTGAATAGTAACGAATAATTACAAAACATCTTTGATTATTCATGGCATTATGATATAATGCCTCGTAGCGCAGGCCGGATCCGCCTGTTTCAGGGTGATCCGGATGCAAATAAATATTGAAGGAGGCCTCAGCAATGAAGCATATCAAGACTCTGAATACCAGATCCCTTCAGGAAAGCATGAAGAAGGGCGGATGCGGGGAATGCCAGACATCCTGCCAGTCCGCATGCAAGACCAGCTGCACCGTCGGAAACCAGACCTGCGAAAAGAAAAGGTAAGGTACGGACAGATTTTCTGACGATCAACTGAGCTGATACACGAAGATGGAATTGACAGGCTGTCGCAGAAAGCACCTGCGGCAGCCTGTTCTATGACAGGAGAGAAGATTCCGGCCGGCGATCATGCAGGGAGGATTGTGGAGGCGCGAAGCGCGGAACAATCCGTAACCGGCTTTTTGCGTGTTCATCATCGTGCTATGCAGGATGACAGGCAGGACGGAATCTGCGGAGGAGATCTTTGGTACATCAGTATCGAAACAACGGATACAATATTGTTCTGGACACAGACAGCGGAAGCGTACATGTGGCGGATGAGATCGTTTATGATGTCATCGCGGCGCTGAAAGAAAACCCGGCTGCCCCGGATCAGGAGATCCTTTCCGGGCTGGAAGGCAGATGGAGCCGGCTGGAGCTGGAGGAGGCGCTTGATGAGGTTCGTACGCTTGAGAAGGAGGGCCGGCTGTTTTCCCGGGACGCTTACCGCGGCGCGGTTCTGGACTTTAAGAATCGCCCTGTAGTGGTAAAGGCGCTTTGCCTGCATATCGCGCATGACTGCAATCTGGCATGCAGGTACTGTTTCGCCGGAGAGGGAGAATACCATGGAAAACGTGCGCTGATGAGCTACGAGACCGGAGCCGCCGCACTGGATTACCTGATCACTCATTCCGGCAGCCGCCGCAATCTTGAGGTTGATTTCTTCGGCGGGGAACCGCTGATGAACTTTGATGTTGTCAAAAAGCTGGTTGACTATGGGAGGGAACAGGAAAAGCAGCATGACAAGCATTTCCGGTTTACCCTGACAACCAACGGGATTCTTCTGAATGATGACGTCATGGAGTTCTGCAACCGGGAGATGGACAATGTGGTTCTGAGCCTGGACGGGCGGAAAGAGATCCATGACCGGATGCGGCCGACCCGCAATGGAAAAGGCAGCTATGACCTGATCGTTCCGAAGTTCCGGGAGTTCGCGAGGCAAAGAAAGGCGGCCGGAAAGCAATATTACATCCGGGGTACCTTTACCCACTATAATCTGGACTTTGCGAAGGATGTCCTGCATTACGCGGATCTGGGATTCGATCAGATCTCCATCGAGCCTGTGGTAGCTCCTTCCGACGCTCCTTACGCGATCCGGGAGACGGATCTCGAAACAATCTGTGAGCAGTATGATATTCTGGCCCGTGAGATGGTAAAAAGGGAGAAAGAGGGAAGAGGATTCACTTTCTTCCATTTTATGATTGATCTGACAGGAGGTCCCTGTGTCTATAAGCGGCTGTCCGGCTGCGGAAGCGGAACCGAATACCTCGCGGTGACCCCCTGGGGTGATCTGTATCCGTGCCACCAGTTTGTGGGAAAGGAAGAGTTCCTCCTCGGAAATGTCCGTGACGGGATCAGGCGAGGGGATATCGTAGAGATTTTCAAGTCCTGCAATGTTTACGCACGGAAGGAATGTCCGGACTGTTTTGCGCGTTATTACTGCAGCGGCGGCTGCGCGGCAAACTCCTATCAGTTCCATGGACGGATCGACAGCGTTTATGAGATAGGGTGTGTGCTGGAGCGAAAAAGAGTTGAGTGCGCGCTGATGATCAAGGCTGCGCTCGCGGATACTGAATAATGTAACTGTCAACGAAAGAAAGAGGAACAGACCAATGAAAAAGAGAAGTGCCGGGATCATCCTGGCGGTATTTGCCTGTGTTATGGTGCTGCTGATCATCACAGCCTTTATCGGCTGGGGACCTACCGGAACAGGCGCGGCGAAGAATATTAAGCTCGGACTTGACCTGGAGGGCGGTGTTTCCATCACATACCAGGCTGTGGAATCGAATCCTTCCGCGGAAGACATGTCCGACACTGTCTACAAGCTGCAGCAGCGTGTTGACGGCTATTCAACGGAAGCTTCCGTTTACCAGGAAGGAAGCAACCGGATCAATATCGAGATCCCGGGCGTTTCAAACGCGGATGAGATCCTTGAGGACCTCGGCAAGCCGGGTTCCCTCGAGTTCCAGCTCTCAGACGGAACGGTCATCCTTGACGGAACGCATGTCGTTTCCGCGGAGGCGGCGTCCCAGAGAGACAATATGAACAACACGGAATATGTTGTTCAGCTGGAGTTTGACAAGGAAGGCACGAAAAAGTTTGCGGAAGCAACCAGCGCGAACGTGGGCAACACCATCGCGATCGTCTACGATGGGGAAACCGTCAGCGCGCCCCGCGTCAATGAACCGATCACGGACGGAAAATGCGTGATTTCCGGTTCCTTCACGATCGAGTCCGCACAGGAGCTTGCTTCCTACATCCGAATCGGTTCGCTGTCCCTTGAGCTGGAAGAGATCCGCTCCAATGTGGTCGGAGCCCAGCTGGGCCAGAGAGCGCTCAGCACCTCTCTGATCGGCGGTATCATAGGTCTTGTGATTGTTGTCCTGATCATGATCATTGCCTATAAGGTTCCCGGCATCATCGCGGGCTTTGCCCTGATTCTGTACGCAGCCCTGGATCTGGTCGCGATCAATGCATTTGACATGACGCTGACCCTTCCCGGTATCGCGGGTGTGATCCTGTCGATCGGTATGGCAGTTGACGCAAATGTCATTATCTATGCCCGTATCCGTGAGGAGATCGCCAGCGGAAAGTCGGTACGCTCATCGATCGACATCGGATTCAGGAAGGCTCTTTCCGCGATCATCGACGGCAATATCACGACCCTGATCGCCTGCTTCGTCCTGAATCTCATGGCGACAGGATCTGTCAAGGGATTCGCGCAGTCCCTGGCACTTGGTATTGTTCTTTCCATGTTCACGGCGCTTGTGATTTCGAGACTGCTTGTGAATGCCTGCTATGCGCTCGGCATGCAGGATGAGAAGTACTTCGGAAAGGCGATCCATTTCAACCGGCTCCATATGGTGTCGAAGAGGAAGATCTTCTTTGCCATCGCGATTGTCTGCATGCTGTTAGGACCGGTGTTCTGCGTGATCAACGGCGCGGCCGGAAACGGCGCCCTGAATCTCTCCATGGAGTTCAGAGGCGGTACCTCAACGGATGTCACCTTCGATCAGGATTACAGCATCGATGAGATCGACAGCCAGATCAAGCCGGTGATCCAGGATGTAATCGGAAGTGCTGAGATTCAGTCCCAGAAGGTATCCGGCGCGAATGAGATTATCTTCAAGACCAGACAGCTTAGCGTTGATGAGAGGCAGGAACTGACGGATGCTCTGAATGAGAAGTTCCCGATCGCGACTTATACGGACAATTCGGGAGAGGAAGCGCTGTCCATCAACTTTGAGACGATCAGCTCCACCATCTCCAGCGAGATGAGACGTGATGCGGTGATCGCAGTCATCATTGCCGTTATCTGCATGCTGATCTATATCTGGTTCCGTTTCTCGGATGTCAGATTCGCGTCCGCCGCGGTTATGGCCCTTGTGCATGATGTCCTTCTGGTATTTGCCTCCTACGCGATTATCCGGATCTCCGTTGGCAATACCTTTATCGCGGCCATGCTGACCATCGTCGGTTATTCGATCAACGCAACGATTGTTATCTTCGACCGCGTGCGTGAGAATCTGAAAGAGCGTAAAAACTACGCTTCTCTGGAGGATCTCGTTGATATGAGTATCACCTCCACCATGACGCGTTCGATCTATACTTCGCTGACGACCTTTGCGACGATCACGTGCCTGTACATCGTAGGTGTTCCGTCGATCCGTGAGTTTGCACTTCCGCTGATGGTAGGTATCCTGGCCGGTGCATTCTCGTCCGTCTGCCTGACCGGCCCGATCTGGTATGTCCTGCGTTTCGCGAAGGATAAGAAAGATCAGGCAGCCCAGGCGGCAGCTTCGGCGGCAGCGGCGGCGAAAAAGATCACTTCCAGCAAGAAAAAGAAGAAGAAAGCCGCAAAGTAAACAGAGAGATCTGTCATTCAGTTAAGAACTGCCGGATGAGAGTCCGGCAGTCCTTTTTCAACTTTTCAGGAAAGACGGATTCTATCCGCTTTTCCCGGACAGGAGGTTCTATTTCATGGCATACAGGGCGGCGCAGCGGTGGACACAGACGGTCAGGGGCGGAGACGGCCCCATTGCTGAGAAATTCGGAATTGATCCCCTGATCGCCAGGATCCTGTTAAACCGCGGCCTGACCGGAGACGAAGAGATCCGCCGTTTTCTGCATGGGACGCTGGAGGATCTGGAGGATCCCCGCCGGCTGGACCAGGCCCCGGAGGCGGTCAGACTGATTCGCTCCGGGATCCGTGAAGGGAAAAAGATCCGCATCATCGGAGATTATGACGCGGACGGCATCTTTTCTGTCTATATCCTGTATCATACCCTGAAGCGCCTCGGAGCGTGTGTCAGCTACGATGTGCCTGACCGGGTCACGGACGGGTTCGGCATGAGCATGAGACTCGTTGAGGAGGCACACAGGGATGGAATCGACATGATCATAACCTGTGACAACGGCATCGCCCAGCTCCAGGAGACCTGGCGTGCGAAAACATACGGCATGACGGTTATCATCACCGATCATCATGAACCGAACTATACGCGGAAGGAAAACGGAGAAAAGGAGTATCAGCTTCCGGCAGCCGACGCGGTCGTTGATCCGAAAAAACCGGGCTGTTCCTATCCGAACAGGAACCTTTGCGGTGCAGGTGTAGCCTGGAAGCTGATGTATCTGCTTGAAAATGCGCCATCGGCTGATTCCTCCGGAAGGCTTAAAGCTGTCAGGGAATGCCCGATTGCCATGGAGCACCTCCCGTTTGCCGCAGCCGCGACGATTACGGATATCATGCAGCTGACAGGAGAGAACAGGATCCTCGTGAAGGAGGGGCTGAAAATGCTCTCCGGAACGGATAACGCCGGGATGCGCGCACTGATCCGGTGCTGCGGACTTGAGGGAAAAGCACTTACAGCGGGCCACATCGGGTTTGTTCTGGGACCATGCATGAATGCCTCGGGACGGCTTGATACGGCAAAGCTTGCGATTGACCTTCTCCTGGAGGAGAATCCGCAGGAAGCATCACGCCTGGCGCAGAAGCTGAAAGAACTGAACGACGCCAGAAAGCAGATGACAGAGGATGGGAAGAGGGACGCGCTTGACCTGATCGGGCATTCTGACCTGATAAACGACCGGGTGCTGATCCTCTATCTGAAAGGGATCCATGAATCGGTTGCCGGCATCATCGCGTCTAAAGTGAAGGAAACCTGGCACAGGCCGGTGATCGTCTTTACGGACACTGAACAGCCGGATCATCTCAAAGGGAGCGGGAGGTCGATCGAAGCCTACAATATGCACGATGAGCTGTCGAAGCTTTCGGACCTGTTTCTTCGGTTCGGCGGTCATCCGATGGCGGCGGGCGTCACGATCAGAAGGGAAAACCTTGAAGCTCTGCGCAGGAAGATCAATGAGAACTGCTCCCTGACCCCGGAGGATCTGACGCAGAAGGTCACGCTGGACGCGGTTCTTCCGCTGCCTTATCTGTCTGAGGATCTGATCAGGGAGCTCTCGGTTCTGGAGCCTTTTGGCCCCGGCAACAGTGCGCCTTTGTTCGGCGTCAGCCAGGCGAGGCTTCTGAAGCTGCAGGTGAGAGGAAAAAACCGGAATTGTATCCATCTTCTTATCGAAAAAGACGGTTACAGAATGACGGCAGTCTATTTTGGAGATTCGGACGACTTTCTCTTCTACCTGAAGGAAAAGGGC
The DNA here is from genome assembly GCA_905236545.1 of uncultured Lachnospiraceae bacterium. GTDB lineage: Bacteria > Bacillota > Clostridia > Lachnospirales > Lachnospiraceae > Porcincola. The sequence continues at coordinate 4,441 of CAJOQO010000298.1, read as the reverse complement.
GGAGAGAGGGAGACGGCGAGACTCATCGCCGGCAGAGAGAGTACCCTCACCCTGAGCCTTGCTTACCGGCCGGTGGTCAATGAATTCCGCTCGGAGCGGAGCATTCAGTTACAGATTGCGAATTATCAGTAACTGTGCTATTCTCAGACTTGTGTACAGGAAATACGATTCAGAATTGCATTTCCCGGAACGAACAAAATGCAGTGATTCCTATCTGGAGGTCTTATGACCAGTAAACAAAGAGCATACCTGAAGAGTCTCGCGTCGAAGGAAGAGACCATTCTGCACATCGGGAAAGAGGCTTTGACCCCGGAGAATACGGCGGCGATTGAAGAAGCGCTCCAGGCCAGGGAACTGATCAAGGTCGGGATCGGTCAGAACTGTCTGGAGGATATCCATACCATCGCACAGACGGCTGCTGAGAGAACCCGTTCGAAGCTTGTGCAGGTTATTGGAAGGAAATTCGTCCTCTACAGGGAAGGAAAGGATGAAAAGAAGAAGATCGAACTTCCGCGCGCGTTGTCCGGCCGCCGTTAAAGGAGAACGGGATGAGCAGACCAAGACGAAGGGTCGGAATCATGGGAGGCACATTTGATCCGATCCATATCGGGCATCTGATTCTCGGAGAGAGTGCAAAGGAACAGTTCAGTCTGGAAAAGGTTCTGTTCATGCCCTCAGGGAATCCGCCTCATAAAAGGAACCGCTGCGGCGCTTCGAATGAACAGCGGGTCGAAATGGTCCGCCTGGCAATCGCTTCCAATCCCGGATTTGAGCTATCCCTTGAAGAGATGCATGAGCAGGGCTATGTCTATACAAAAGAGACGCTGCGCCGCCTGAGGCAGCATCATCCGGATACAGAGTATTATTTTATCATGGGAGCGGATTCCCTTCTGACCTTTGACAGCTGGAACGGGCCGCAGGAAATCTGCGATCAGTGCATCCTCACGGTTGCTGTCAGGGACAGCATGGACATGGAAACCCTTGATGATGCGATTATCAGAACGAAAGAGAAGTATCGCGCAGATATCCGGAAGCTGGAAAGTCCGAATCTTGATATCGCCTCTCACAGTATCCGGTCGTGGCTTGCTGAGGGAAAGAGTATCCGCTATTACGTTTCTGATCCTGTTTTAGACTATATTCTTGAGAAGGGGATCTATGGGCGACTATAATCTGATCAAGCTTCAGAAAAAAGTAAAAAAAGAACTTGATACGAACCGGTTTCAGCATACGCTTGGCGTCATGTTCACCGCCTCCTCTCTGGCGATGTGCTACGGAGCGGATCTGGAGAAGGCTCAGGTGGCGGGTCTGCTCCATGACTGTGCAAAATGCATTCCGAACGATAAGAAGATCCGGATGTGCAAGGAAAGAGGTGTTGAGATCTCCAAGGTTGAGATGTCTTCCCCCTTCCTGCTTCATTCGAGGCTGGGGGCGATTCTTGCGCAGGAAAAGTACGGTGTAGAAGACCAGGAGATCCTGAGTGCGATCAGATGGCACACGACAGGCCGCCCGAATATGACGACGCTGGAAAAGATCATTTTCACTGCTGACTACATAGAGCCGATGCGCTTCAAGGCGGCCAATCTTCCCGAGGTGAGGAAGCTTGCGTTTCATGACCTGAACCTTACGGTCTGCAGGATTCTTGAGGATACGCTGCATTATCTTGATTCCGGGAATGGGGAGATCGATCCGATGAGCCGCAGTGCATTCCGCTATTACCATAATCTGTTTTTTGAGACGGATGACAAAGGAAACGCCATAACTACATAAGGAGCGGTTCAGAAGCAGGTCCTGATGAATCATCATCTTGCTGTTATAACGCGGCTGTTCTTCAGTTCCGCGGACAGTCAGAAAGGAGAGAGCAGTATATGACAAATGAGAATAAGTCCAGACAGATGGCCAGCCTTGCCTATCATGCTCTGGAGGAAAAGAAGGCTGACAATATCACATTGATCGATATTGAACAGATCAGCACACTTGCTGACTATTTCATCATTGCCTCCGGCAGTAACCGGAATCAGATCCAGGCGATGGCGGATGAGGTGGATGAGGTTCTCGGCAGAGCCGGGTATGAGATCAGGCATAAGGAAGGATATCAGACAGCGAACTGGGTTCTTCTGGACTATGGTGATCTTGTGATCCATATCTTCGATACGCAGAACAGGCTTTTCTATGACCTCGACCGGATCTGGAGAGATGGCAAGGCTGTTTCGATTCAGGAATTGGAGGAAGGGAAGAAGAGCGATGTCGATTGATAATAAGTTTCTGCTAAAAAAAGTGTTACAGAGAGATTCCTTTATCGCATGCTTCTGCGCCTCGACCAGGATGCCGTTTCTGTTCTGTGACCCGGTCAGCTTCGCGGACCAGGCATGGATCTTTGCGGATGAGGCCGGGCTGAAGGAATTCGCGGAAAGGTTCTCCGCCAGGAAGATCCCCCTGCAGGGCGCGATGATCCGCAAGGATCAGTTTGTCGGATTCTTCGGATCGCTGCTTCATGCCGGGGTGACGGAGGTTGTTTTCACTGAGAACGGAGCCAGTGCTCCGATTCCGATCGAGCAGTTTGTAACACTGAAGGATATGTCCGGGGTTCCGGAAGCGCTTCGTCCGCTGGAGAATCCTCAGCTGCTCCTCACCAGCATCTATCTGATGCAGGAGGTGACAAGGAAGGTTCCCCTGGAAGAGAAGGAAGATCTGAATGATCTTCAGGAAGAGTTTCTTGTCAACCTTGCCCGTTCGAGATTCCTGCTTCCGGTTCAGCTGAAAAAAGGTCCGGGAACCGCAGCGGAGAAGATGCAGAAGCAGCAGTTTTCCTTCCTGAATCTTACCATGAAGAATGGCGATGTTTACCGGCCGCTCTTTGCGGACAACATGGAGTTTCAGAAGTTTCGTCAGAAGAAGCAGGATCTGCAGGTTGTCACACTTCCGTTTGCCGGCCTGAAGGCAGGCCTTCCGAAGGACGCAAAAGGATACCTGCTCAATCCGAATGGCTGCCAGGTTGTTCTCCAGAGACCGTTGATTGATATTGTGCTGAAGAACTTCCCCGATGCCGTGAAGACGGGAGCCCAGGATGCGATCAGGCTGGCCGGTTCACTGGCAGGCCCGCAGGTTCGCAAAGCAGCGAAGCAGCCGCAGACAGATGAGAAGGGGACTCATAATAAAGTGATGCAGATGCCGGAGAGCCGGAGAACCCCTGAGGATCAAAAAAGTCCTGAAAATAAGGAATGATCCTCCTGCATATCATTATTGCCTGCCGATCGAACCGCGGCGCCGGTTCCGCGCGGCAGACGAGCAAAACACATGCATCGGAAGGACGCATGCATCCTGTTGCGTGCGGTACGTTTACGCAGTTAAAACCGGAGGAGTGAATCGTAAGAATCACTCCTCCGGTTATGTTTGCCCGGCATGGCGGATCAGATCATTCCCGGGTTTTTCACTGTTCAGAAAGACCAGCACTGTATACATCGAAAGACTAGCACTGTATACATCGAAAGACCAGAACAGCACGCAGTGTCTATCTCATCAAACGCAGAACGCCGAACACTTTCCCGAGAATCTCCAGATCCTTCCCGACGATGATGGGTTCCATCGTCTCATTCTCGGGCTGAAGCCGGATATGGCCCTTTTCTTTATAAAAGGTCTTTACCGTAGCGGAATCCTCGATAAGAGCGACGACAATATCACCGTTGCGCGCGTCGTTTTTCTGTTCCACAAGAACCAGGTCTCCGGAATTGATTCCCGCCCGGATCATACTGTCCCCCTTAACCCGCAGCATAAAGCACTGCCCCTGGGGCATATACTCAGCCGGAACGGGAAAGTAATTCTCGATGTTTTCCTGAGCCAGAATCGGCTGTCCGGCGGCAACTGTTCCAACCAGCGGTACATTCACCGTCTCGCGGCGGGTCAGATTAAACTGATCGTCGATCACCTCGATCGCGCGCGGCTTCGTCGGATCCCTGCGGATATAACCGTTTTTCTCCAGTGTCTCAAGATGAGAGTGGACAGAAGAGGTTGACTTAAGATGAACTGCCTCACAGATCTCCCGAACTGCCGGCGGATAACCTTTTTTCAGGATCTCACTCTTGATGTAGTCAAGGATCTCCTGCTGCTTTTTGGATATCTTTCCATATGCCATGATTTGCATTACCCCATCGTTAATCTGATATGTGCATCTGTAATCTGATCAGTTTGCCTGTGTCCTCTGTTGTTCACGACTGGCCTGCGGTTATTTTATCACAGGAAAGGGAAATACGCAAACAAATGTTTCGAAAATCTGTTCGATGTTGTTGCTGTTGTTACTATTCACGGCCTGTGGGGAAGGGACCGTGGATAGTATCTTACTGTTCACGGACGATCTTTCATGCCCCGGCCTGCGGATGGCTTCCCCATCGCAAACCTGTAGCCCACTCCGGCTGAGCTCTTTGCCGACTGCGATCGGCGTCCGGGG
>CAJOQO010000297.1 GCA_905236545.1 uncultured Lachnospiraceae bacterium | reverse complement strand
TGAGCTTTGCGAAGCGCGGGTTTTGCGAATGAGGGTAGAGGGGTTGGATCACGATAGTGATCCAACCGCACAGGTGGAATATCTTTTCCCTTCTGCACCGCACTGTGATCCGCCGGAGGCTCTGGGGAAACACAGATATCATCCGTGTTTCCCCGGATCCTTAATGAATCTCTCCCGCCTTTGTCAGGCTCAGTTTGGTGATGCCCGGCCCGACGATCTCATATACGAGAGTCCCTGCCAGAACAACCGCACGGATCGTCGGCGCATACTCCGGTACAACGCGTCCTGCAAGAAGCGTCAGTCCGATGGCAACGCCTGCCTGGGGAAGCAGGCATGGGCCAAGATATTTTCCGACCTCTTTGGGTACGTGGGAAATGCGGGCGCCCAGCCAGGCGCCAAACAGCTTTCCGATACTCCGGCCCACGATATAGATGACTCCGATCAGGCCGACTGTTCTCAGAACACTCACCTGCAGCCCGGCACCCGAGGCGACGAAAAACAGAATATAGATCGGAGAAGTGATACTCTCAGCGATCGATATGATCTGACCGGCTTCCGGACTCAGGTTGGCTACAGCCGCGCCGAGTGCCATACACAGCATCAGAGAGCTCAGCCCGAGCAGATCGGCGATCCCGATCCCCAGGAACAGGAAACCGCAGATCAGGGCCAGACGGTTCCCCTTTTTATGGAAAAACCGCATGGGGATCAGAAGCGCGAATCCCAGCACGCCACCGACCGCGAGTGCCGCGAGGATCTGTCCGACCGGTACAAGAACCGAAATCACCGGATTCGATGCCCTTCCTGACATACCGGAAGCAATCGCGGTGGATACGGAAAACAGAATCAGCGCCGTCGCGTCATCGATCGCCACCACCGACAGTAGCGTGGAAGTCACCGGGCCTTTTGCCCTGTACTGATTGATCACCATGATGGTAGCCGCGGGAGCGGTCGCTGCCGCGATGGATCCCAGCACCAGTGAAAATGCAGGCTCATGGCCTGTCACAAGAAGCGCCGCCACAACCACAACCACCGCAAACAACGATTCCATGGACGCGATGATCAGCGGAGCGGCGCCAACCTTCCGGAAATAGGAGATGCGGAACTCATTCCCGATCGAAAAGGCGATAAACCCGAGCGCAACTTCCGAGAGGATGCCGATCCCGGATATAAAGCTTTCCGACAAGACGGAAAACGGGCTCCCGAGCGCAGGAAGAAAGTAGGGTCCGAGCAGAAGCCCCGCGAGCAGGTAACCGGTTACATTCGGAAGCCGGAGGTGCTTCATCATCCGCCCCATGAACATCCCTGCGAGAATCATAATACCAAGCTGTGTTAACAGGTTCAGGGACAGACTCATGACTCCTTCACCTCGAATCCGATCAGAGAATCAATCGGCAGGGTAAACAGGATTCCCGTGTCTCCCCTGTCCAGGCCTCCGGTCACCTTATTGACCGCTTCGACGATCGATGCGACCTTCGATTCCGAAGCCGCCATGAAGATCGTACGGTTTTCGCGGTGGTTGGGGTTCAGGATATGCCGGAGCGAAAACAGAAACTCCATCTCCGGCTCATCGGACAGTTCCTGCATCATACCGCGGGATTCCAGAATCGTCGCTCCCTGCAGATCCCTGTTCGCAAATTCCTCCAACAGTTCTTCCAGGCATTCCGTCTTATTCAATACGATAACAACAAGCTTCATGTTCATTTCTTTTCTGCCTCCGTATGCTTATCCTACCACTCTGCGGGCAGGATTGCAAAAGCAGGATTCAGGCCAGCTGTGCCATCACAATCGCCAGCGCCATCACGAGGCAGCCGGCCAGTTCCTTCATTGTCAGCGTCTGGTGAAGGAACACGAATCCGCAGATGACGGAGATTGTCGATTCCAGGCTCATGATCAGGGATGCAATCGTCGGGTTCAACCCTCTCTGGCCAACAAACTGAAGCGTATAGGCCGTGCCCGAGCTCATTACTCCAAGGTAGAGAAGCGGCCAGGCCGCGTCCCGGATGGCATCCATCCGCGGATGTTCGAAGAGAAGCATCAGGACAAATCCCATTGCGGATGCAGTAAGGAACTCAATGGCCGCCATACGCACTCCGTCTGCAAGGGCGGCATAATGATCCACCAGAAGAATCTGAACCGCGAAGAGAAATCCGCTGAGCAGGCACAGCGCGTCTCCCCGGGTCAGCGTGATCCTGCCCGGAGGCACGCTGAGAAGATAGATCCCCACACAGGCTGCGGCAACACACAGCCAGATCAGCGGTCTTGTTTTCCGTCCCAGGAAAAATGCGTAAACAGGTACGATGACAATATACATCGCGGTAAGAAATCCTGCCTTCCCTACCGTCGTCTTCGCGATTCCGAGCTGCTGGACGGTTGACGCGCATCCGAGCGCGATCCCGCACAGGATTCCTCCCAGAAGCAGGATCCGCCCGCTCATGGCGCGCCCGTCCCGGTTTCTTCTCACGCCATCCGCATCCGGATGTATCAGATAGTTCTGGAGCAAAATGACAGGAAGAAGCGTCACGGCGCCGAGGAGGAACCTGATCCCGATCAAGGTGAACGGACCGATATATTCCATCCCGACACTCTGCGCCACGAAGGCCGCACCCCAGATCAGCGAGGTGAACAGCAGAATCATCGACTGTCTCAGCTGAAATCTTTTCTCCCTTGTCATGCGTCTCCCCACAATATGGAACGGTACAGCTCTTTATGCAGACTGTGCAGGATTGTCTTCCGGAGGCGTCCGGTAAAAAACGCATCCATCCGATGCGCTTCAGTGAACGGGGATGACCGTTCCCGCTCCTTCAGACAGACAGGATGCCCCAGCCGGCACCGGCTGAGGCATCCTGGATCCATTTTCAAATAAGCCTGCCGGTACGATCCTTTTCGTGACCCATCCGTACAGCCGAAAATCCGGTTTAATACGCCCTGCCCCAGTAAACCATGGCCTTTGCCGGTTTTCCGCACCAGATGCAGGTGTCGGACAGATGCTCCTGCCGGAACGGGATGCACCTGCTCGTCACGCCGCCAAGCTGGTCCTTGATCTCCTCCTCGCACCCCTGGTCTCCGCACCACATGCTGCGGATGAATCCGGGCTTCGTCGCCGCAAGCTCACAGAACTCTTCTCTCGTGGAGGCAGTATAGGTCATCTGCTCCATCCGCGCTTTCGCGTTGTCATACATATCCTTCTGGATCTTCTCCAGCAGCTCCTTTACCGCCTGTGCGGCGCCTGCGACCGGCGCAGTGATCTTTTCACGGGTATCCCTGCGGACGATGACACACTGTCCGTTCTCGATATCCTTCGGACCGATCTCCAGCCGGACCGGGATTCCGCGCATCTCCTGCTCGGAAAACTTAAAGCCCGGGCTCTTGTCCGTATCATCAAGCTTCGCGCGGATCCCCGCCTGAACCAGCGACTCCTTCAGCTCAAACGCCTTCTCCAGCACATTTCCCTTCTTCTGCTGAATCGGAATAACCATCGCCTGGACCGGCGCGACCCTTGGCGGCAGCTTCAGTCCGCTGTTGTCGCCATGCACCATGATGATCGCGCCGATCATGCGCGTCGTCATTCCCCACGAGGTCTGATGGCAGTATTCCAGCGTGTTGTCCTTTCCTACATACCGGATCTCAAATGCCCTGGCGAACCCATCTCCAAAGTTATGGCTCGTACCGCACTGCAGCGCCTTCCCGTCATGCATGAGCGCCTCGATCGTATAGGTTGCAATCGCTCCGGCGAACTTTTCCTTCTCTGTCTTCTGTCCGCGGACAACAGGAATCGCAAGAAATTCCTCCGCGAAGTCCGCATATACATTCAGCATCTGCTCCGTGCGCTCCTGCGCCTCCTCAGCGGTTGCATGAACCGTATGGCCTTCCTGCCACAGGAACTCCCTGGAACGCAGGAACGGACGGGTCGTCTTCTCCCAGCGCAGAACCGAACACCACTGGTTATAAACCTTCGGCAGATCACGGTAAGAATGCACGTCCCTGGAATAGAAATCAGAAAACAGCGTTTCCGACGTCGGTCTCACGCACATGCGCTCCTCCAGTTCCTGCGCACCGCCATGCGTCACCCAGGCAACCTCCGGCGCAAATCCCTCAACATGATCCTTCTCCTTCTGAAGAAGGCTCTCCGGAATCAGGCAGGGAAGATAGACATTTTCCACGCCGGTTTCCTTGAATCTGCGGTCCAGCTCATACTGTATATTCTCCCAGATCGCATATCCCGCAGGCTTTATCACCATGAACCCCTTCAGCTGCGTGTAGCCGGTAAGCTCCGCCTTCTTCACCACATCGGTATACCACTGGGCGAAGTCCTCCTCCATCGAAGTGATCTCCTCGACAAATTTCTTTTCTTTTGCCATACTGTTATCTCCTTATTTCGGATCTGTACCGAATCAGCTTCCTCATTTGACTTGTCCGGATTCCGGAACAGATTCATTCACGACAGGTACTCATCATAAGATCCGGATCCTGACGGTTTACCGAATCGACAAACCTCAGGAAAGCTTTCTGTCCTTTTTCATCACGTTTGTACACTCCCGCATTTTCCAGAACCTTCGAGAACACAGCTCCGATCTCATCCCGGAGAATCCGGTCAATGTTGTCCGCATTCAGCTCTTCATACCGTGACCGGATCGCGTCCATCCAGTCAGCGTGCTTCTCCAGCGTCTCATCCTTCCTGTAGTCGCGCCCCTCCAGCACCGCCTCCTTCAGCCGCGCCATCTCATCCTTCAGTCTTGCCGGAAGGATCGCGCATCCCATCACCTCGATCAGTCCGATGTTTTCCTTCTTGATATGATGATACTCGGCGTGTGGATGGTAGACGCCCAGGGGATGTTCCGGGGTGGTAATATTATTTCGGAGCACGAGGTCAAGCTCAAACCTGTCCCCGCGCTTTCTCGCGATCGGCGTGATGGTATTATGCTTTTCGCCGTTCGTCTCGGCAAAGATATATGCCTCCTCATCCGTATAGGCTCTCCAGTGTCCGAGGATCCTGTCTGCCAGATCGACGATCCGCGATGGATCCTCCGACGACAGGCGGATGACCGACATCGGCCATTTCACGATTCCTGCCTCCACCTCCTCAAATCCCCTGAAGGAGACGGAGCGTTCAACCGGTGCCTTCGCCATGGCGAACTCATAGTTCCCGCCCTGGAAATGCTCATGCGCCAGGATGCTTCCTCCTACGATCGGGAGATCCGCGTTCGAACCCACAAAATAATGAGGGAACTGGGATACGAAATCGAACAGCTTCCGGAACGCGCTCTTATCGATCACCATCGGAATATGCCTGCTGTTGAACACGATGCAGTGCTCATTGTAATAAACATACGGAGAATACTGCAGGCACCACGGCTGGCCGTCGATCGTAACCGGGATCACACGGTGGTTCGCGCGGGCCGGGTGGTTCACCCGTCCTGCGTAGCCCTCATTTTCATAGCAAAGCTGACACTTCGGGTAGGCTGTCTGCTTCGCGTATTTCGCCGCTGCAATCGCCCGGGGATCCTTCTCCGGCTTGCTGAGATTGATCGTGATATCCATATCGCCGTACTGTGTCGGCGCCAGCCACCTGACATCCTTTGCGATCCTGTCGCGGCGGATATAGTTGGTATCGCAGCTGAACTTATAGTACCAGTCCGTCGCCGCACGCGTCCCTTCCCTGTTCAGGATCTCAAAGAATCTCTTCGAAACGCCCGACGGACGATCCGTCAGCACACCCATCAGCTCTGTATCAAACAGATCTCTGTATGTGACCGTATCCTCTTCGATCAGTCCCCGTTCTACGGCATCGTCGCATAAGACGCGAAGAATCTCAGGGAGGAGCGGAACAGGGCTCTGATCCGACGGATCAAAGGAAAGAATCGCCTCCCCGGCTTCCTCCGAAAGCTCATCCAGAGAGAGAAGTTTCAGCAGACGATTCGCTGCCCAGACAGCATCCTCCTTCCCGATCAGCTCTGTTGACAGTCCGTATTGCACCAGCTTTGCGATCGCATTCTGTACCATGTCTTTCCCCGCCTTTTTCATTTACAAACGATTATCACTGAGCTACACTGTATATAATTCCTGTCTGAAACACCGGCATCTCCGGGAACCGTACACTTATATGGTTACGATTCACGGCCCCTTCCCCACAGACCGTGAACCGTCTGCGCAGACGCGCATCCGCCGCTGCTTCGCAGCTCCCTGTTCCCGGTTGTGGGGGAAGGTCCCGCTCCACGGGCCTGATCTGAGCTTTGTACTGCCGCTTACAGGCAAGCCTGACGCATCAGATGCAAAGACTCAGACCGGCCGTGAATAGTAACTTTATATGAGGTCATATTATGGAAGGACTAAAGCTTTACCGCAAACGCATCATTCCTGCAGAGTGTGTCTTTCTGAAGGATGATATTCTCCTTTACCGCGACAGCGATGTGATCGTAACCAGGTGGTCCACTCTTCACCCCAAGAAAACGCTTTCTCACGGATATTCCTGCTATTTCCCGGAGCGGGGCTTCAAGGTCAGCAAGTTCTATGACCATGAGGACCGCCTGATCAGCTGGTACTGCGATATTATCCAGACGGACCGCACCACGGAGGACGGTGTGGACACCTACATTTTTACCGACCTTCTCGCGGATGTCGTCATCTATCCGGACGGGCGTGTGCGGGTTGTGGATCTCGATGAACTGGCGGACGCCCAGCGGGATCATCTGATCCAGCCGGACGAACTGCAGCGGGCGCTGCGCCATCTCGACCGTCTTCTGAAGATCATCTACAAAGGAGCCTTCGACACGCTCCAGAAGTATATCAATACCGCAGAGGAACAGGAGCGGGCGCAGAAGCTGTCCTGATCCGGCAGTCCCGGATCAGATCTCCTGTTCCGGTCTCGCCTCTACAGCCTGCGCCGCCTCGCGCGCTCTGCTCATCTGTATCTCTGTTTCCGGATCCTCTTTTTTCTTATCATCCTTAAAGATGTACTTGTGCTGAATCTTATAGCTGATAAAGAACAGCACCGCGTCTGCCAGCACTTTGATGCCGACCACATTTCCGCCAAACAGCGCCTTCATCGCGCTGACAGACAGCGCGGAACAGATGCACTGCATGGCGCTGAGCAGGAAAAATGCGCCGGCGCTCTTCGTTGTCCCCTGCGCCGAATCTGATTTAAAATGAAATACAAACCGCTTCGTCAGCAGATAGTTTGCCGACGCGGAGATCAGTCTCGCGCAGACCGTGCTGTAGAGAATCGCCAGCGGCTGTCCCCGGAATGTGACCGAATTGAAGATTCCGAACATGATAACATCCAGAATCGACGCCCCCACCGACGTGATGGAATACAGAATAAACTTCTTAAAGATCGTATACAGGATCCGGATCGTATCGGGGATCTTCCTGTATGTCGGTTCAGCGCCCTCCTCAAGTACGGCATAGCGGACCGGCACCTGGAGGAATCCGATCTTTTCAAAGGACATGGTCAGTGAGGTTACATAGGAGTACCCGTCTCCCTCAATATCCATACACTGCCTGATCCTCAGATCCGGAATCCCGAAAACGCCGGAAAGAGGATCATTCAGGCGGACGCCCATCAGCATATGATAGAGCAGCTTCATCACGCCGCCCATGTTGTAGTCATAGTCCGTAACGTTCTTCCCCTCCAGGTTCCTGGTTCCGACAACCAGGGCGAAGGTTCCCATCGCCTGCTCGTTGTGCAGGGAGGAGGCGATCTTAGCCGCGTCGGAAGGCGGAATCTGCCGGTCCGCGTTCAGGGTGATAACACCATCCGTCTGTCCCTGGAAATGCTCTGTATAATACGCGAATCCTGTGCGGAGCGCTGCGCCCTGCCCGAGATTCTGCTTATGGTCGATCACGATCGCGCCCAGCCTCTTCAGCCGGAAGAAGATCGGAAGCTTATCTGTCCTGCTTCCGTCATTCACGACGACGATTCTCTCGAATCCCTCTTCTTTCAGTTTTTCTATATATGATACAAAGGAAGACGGCGGATTCAGCGCAGGGATCACTACGACTGCATTCGATTCCACTGTATTCCTCCTTTCTCTTCTTACCAGATTCTCATCAATTACGGATGTCTGCAGCCGTGATGGATGGTTTGCAGACACAATCGTGTCTGAATGGGCTGTTCAGACTATCATGATGATAACAAAGCTCGTTTCTTATGTCAAAACTCACTTGATCGGTTGCTGTTTGCGGGTTATTGTTCGTGACAGGGCACACCCTGATCACCTTACGACAGACGCAGGGGGCTGATACAAG
>CAJOQO010000296.1 GCA_905236545.1 uncultured Lachnospiraceae bacterium | reverse complement strand
CTGGATCTGTATACCAAGCCGGATGCGGCCATGCAGTTTTATGAGACCTCCGGCGTGGACCTTCTTGCCATCGCGATCGGAAACGCGCATGGCTTCTACAAGGGAACGCCGCACCTTGACATCGACCGTCTGGACGCGATCCACGCCGCGACGGAGGGACTGGCCCTTGTTCTGCATGGCGGCAGCGGGATCCCGGATGATCAGCTGGAGGTCGCTTTCTCGAGGGGGATCAACAAGTTCAATTATGGAACCAACTATCTCTGGACTTATTACAGGGCGATGGAGAGCTTCATAAAGGAGCATGAGAAGGACGCATACACGGATGTTCTGGATATGTCGGTGCCTGTACAGAAGATTTTGATGGAGCATATGAAGGACAGGTTCGGGCTGTGCCATTTTGCATGAGTGAATGAATCAGGGAAACGCTGATTGATTCTGTTTTGCGGTTGATAAGACCGGGGGCAAAAGCAGCTTTTGCCCCCGGCATCATTCACAGGATGGTCATATGAGCAGATTCATTTCAAAGGTGAGTCATCGTTCCGGAGGATACAGATGGATCAGTATACACTTGGAATTGATTACGGTACGCTGAGCGCGCGTGCTGTTCTGATGAGCTGCCGGGACGGAAGCGTTCTTGCGTCATCGACAATGGAATATCCCCATGCGGTGATGGAAACTTCGCTTCCGGATGGAACCCCTCTTCCTCCTTCGTGGGCTCTGGAGGATGCGGAGGACTATCTTCTGGCGCTGAAGAAAACAGTCCGGGAGGTGATGAAGACATCCGGGATCCCGAAGGAGGCTGTGATCGGCCTGTCTATCGACTTTACCTCCTGTACCCTCGTTGCGGCGGATCGGGAGAAACGGTCACTGAGCAGCCTGGAAAGGTTTTCCTCCCGGCCTCATGCCTATACCAAGCTGTGGAAACACCACGGAGCACAGCCTCAGGCGGATGAGATCAACGCCTTTCTGACACGGAAAGGCATGATCGATGAGCCGCGCTTCGGCGGAGCGGTCTCCCCCGAGCTTCTTCTTCCGAAGGCGCTGCAGGTTCTGCGGGAGGATCCGGAAGTGTATCAGGAAGCTTTCGTCCTGATCGAGGCGGGGGACTGGCTGACATGGAACCTGACAGGAGAACTGAAGCGCTCCGGGAATATGGCGGCCTATAAGGCAATGTGGTCGCCTGAGGAGGGATATGTGCCACAGGCAGTCCTGGATGCACTGGATCCACGGCTGCAGGATCTTATTGAGAGCAAGCTGCGCGGAGAGATCTGCCCTGCGGGAGGCTGTATCGGATACCTGACGAAGGAATGGGCAGACGAACTGGGACTTGCTCCCGCGGTCGCGGTGGGACCGTCTATCATCGATTCCCATGCCGGGATGCCAGGGAGCGGGATCTGCCGCAAGGGACAGATGATGCTGGTTCTGGGAACCTCGAGCGTGGAGCTGCTTCTGTCTGATCAGCCTTATTCCGCACACGGCGTGGTCGGAGCAGTGAAAGGCGCCATCATGCCGGGGTATTACTCCCTTGAGGCGGGCCTTGCGGCTGTCGGGGATATGTACGGCTGGTTTGCCGAAGGATTTGTTCCGCCTTCCTGCCATCAGGAAGCGCAGGAGAGAGGGATGAGCATCCACCAGCTTTTGTCGGAAAAGGCGAAGGATCTGAAGCCCGGTGCGTCAGGACTGATGGCGCTCGACTGGTGGAACGGGAACAAGACGCCCTATGTGAATGGCGATCTGTCAGGCGTTCTGGCCGGTCTCACGCTGAGAACGAAGCCGGAGGAGGTCTACCGGGCCCTGATTGAGGCCAATGCCTATGGCACAAGGATGATCATGGAAGAGTTCCTGAAGTCCGGCGCTCAGGTGGATGAAGTGATCGTCAGCGGAGGAATCGCCGGGAAGAATCCCCTCGTGCTTCGCATCTTTACGGATGTACTGAACAGGACGGTCAGGGTATCGGCGTCAGGACAGACTGCGGCGCTTGGCAGCGCGATGTATGCTGCCGCGGCGGCAGG
>CAJOQO010000295.1 GCA_905236545.1 uncultured Lachnospiraceae bacterium | reverse complement strand
CCGCAGGGTTTCATTTGCATTTCTGTCGGTTCCGGGATCATATACCGCGATTCCCATGGCAACGTGAACCTGCTCCCATCTGTTCTGTGCCGACGCGCAGATCCTCTTTCGCTCGTCCTCAAACCGGCAGGAAAGCGCCTCCCTGTTCCGGAAGTCCTCTCCCATCAGTACCACGGAAAACTCGTCGCCGCCGATCCGGAAGACGGGACTGTGCTGAAAGGTCCGGCAGATCAGCTGTGCCGCAGCCTTCAGATAGAGATCCCCTTTATCATGGCCATTCTGGTCATTGACCGTCTTCAGATCATCACAGTCAAAAACGCCCAGCGCGAATTCCAGCTTCTCCCCATCGTCCAGCCGTTTCTGAATCTCATTCATATAGTTGTTGAATCCGCCCTTGTTCCGCACGTGGGTGAGCGCATCCACATAAACCTGCTTATTCAGGTCCTCCACAAGATGCTGCTCCTTGACCGCCTCCCGCTGGGCCCGGATGCTGATCAGAAGCAGGATCAGGATAACCAGCAGTACAGCGGCAATCACGGACATGACAGCCGCCAGGTGATCTCTGACCAGATCTCCGAAGCTTGTCTTTGCGTCCTCGGTGGAATAATACGTCAGCGCGGCATGGACAACACTGTCGGGGACTCCGGTTGTTATCCTGGAAAGGATGGAATACAGCTGCGTATCCCCCTTGCGTACGGCAAGGTAATATTCCATGTCCACACCGGTATAGACCGTTGTCAGATGGAGGTTCCCGCACTGCTTTGCGATGTTGCTGAACCGGTAGTTGCTGATGATCACACAGTCCGCTTCCTTCGCCGCGACAGCATCAAGCCCTGCCGGCGTATCTTTGAAATACCGGATCTTCCATTCGGGGAAATGCTCCGACAGAAAGATCTCGTAATTGGTATTGCCCTCATTGACCGCTACCGTCACCTGCTCCTTCCGGATGAATTCCTTCTGGCCTGCCGAGCGGACAACCGCATCCATCTCCGTTTTCATCAGCGCGGGGGTCATGACGATATTCATCATTTCCGCGTCATACGCTTCCATATTGGCAGGGAACACGCAATCCACCTCGCCGCTTTGCAGCGCGCTGATCGCATCCGCCGCCGTCGGGTAAGCGACCGCCTCAAATTCCAGCTTCGCATTCTCCAGCACGTCGGACGCGTAGTCCAGATAGTCCTTCAGTGTCCCGGTCAGCTCCCCCGTCTTCTGGTCCCGGGCACAGAATGCCATGTAATTGTCCTGATACCCTACCCGGATCGTCGGATGGCCGGCAAGCCATTCCAGCTCCCGGGTGTCAAGGTACAGGTTGGTTTCCGCATTCTTCAGATACTTATCATTCAGCTCCTGATTGTAGAAGGCATCCTCATCCTGGATCCTGCTCATCGCGGTATTCAGCTCAGGCAGAAGATCCGGCCGGTCCTTGCTGACGGCAAAATAGAAATCGGAGGATCCGATCTTCCAGACAGGAACCATCTTTTTCGGATTCGCATTGGCATCCATCGTGACAAAGGCATCCAGCTCCCTTCCAAGCTGCTGCAGCGATTCCTCTTCCGTAGTAGGCATCTCGATCAGTTCAGCCTCTACATTATGTGATTTCTCCCACGCAAGGAACATCTCCCCCTGAATGCTCCCCTTCGCGACGCCTACCTTCTTTCCATTCAGAGAGGTATAATCTTCCGCCGTAATCTCTGTATTGTCCGGTGAAATGAAAACAAAGTAGGATTCCGTGCCCATCGGCAAAGACGCGAACAGCATGTTTTTCGCGCGCTCTTCCGTATAGGACATATTCGCCATGAGGTCGATCTCACCGTCCATGAGCATCTGCAGCAGATCCGACCAGCCGCCTTTTACATACTCATAGTTCCAGCCCGTGTAGGCTACCAGTTTCTGCTGGTACTCATACGAATAACCGGAACGTCTCCCATTTTCATCCGTAATATAGTAGGGTGCCTCGTGCCAGCCGACCCGAACCGTCTTTTCCGATTCCTGCGCACAGACCATCTGCGCGACAGCCATGCACAGCAGCATAAGCATCATGAAAACAGCCATCCGCGCTGCGCCCGAAAGCGTCCTCTGATATGCTTCTCCGTTGTTCAGCCACTTCTGCCTTCCCATGATCGCCCCTCTGCTTCCATGTCCCGCCGCGATTTACGGCTGCCTGCCCATGGACATCCATATCCTCCTCTTGTCACGGCGGTATTCGATGCCGCTCTGTCTGACAGGAAGACTCATCCGTGCCTGAGAATCTGCACATACATCTTTATATGTAACGATTCAGCACCCCATGAATTCTCACAACATCAGGACGGGGAGTT
>CAJOQO010000294.1 GCA_905236545.1 uncultured Lachnospiraceae bacterium | reverse complement strand
GCTGCCGCGGACAGTGAGGCGGCATCTGCGGGCACAGAGGCGCATTCCGGGAAAGGAGGGACGAACAGATGACGAAATTATTCACGGATGGTTTATCGTTTGCCCTTCCGCTGCTGATCATGGCTGTGGGCGCGATCTACTCGGAGAAGAGCGGCGTGACGAACCTGGCAATAGAAGGATTTCAGGGATTCGGCGCATTTGCAGGCGCCCTTGCCGCGATTCTGGTGATGCCGTACTTTGCGAAGACCTCACAGATTCCGATCTATATCGCGATGCTGTCTGCCGCCGTCGGCGGAGGCATCTATGCCTGCATTCATGCGCTTCTGTGCATCAATTTCAAGGCGAACCAGGTGATCAGCGGCGTGGTTGTCAACATACTGGCGGTTGCCCTGACCACCTTCTTTACCAGCGCGGCCAACAGCGCACTGACCAATACCGCATCCAACAAGTTTATCCTTGGCGTCTCAAACCGCTATACGATTCCGGTTCTCTCGAAGATTCCATGGATCGGCGGCCTGTTTCAGAAGATGTATCCCTTTGAATGGATCATCATCGCTCTGGTGATTCTCTTCTGGTATGTGATGTACCGGACACGCTTCGGCATGCGGCTGAGGGCGTGCGGCGAGAATCCGCAGGCGCTGGACGCGGCCGGAGGCAATGTTGTGAGGACCCGCTGGATCGCGGTGATTATCTCCGGCGCATTGTCCGGAATCGGCGGGATCTGCTTTGCCTATTCGATCATGGCGAATTTCTCGCCGTCGATCTACATGGGATACGGATATCTGGCGATCGCGGCGATGATCTTCGGCAACTGGAGCATCCTGGCGACGACAGGAGTGTGCCTGATCTTCGGACTCGCGAAGGCGGGCGGGCAGCAGCTGTGCATCGCGATGAAGCTGGCGGGAAACTATACGGATCTGTTCAATATGCTGCCGTATATCCTGACGATGCTTCTTCTGATCTTTTTTTCAAAGCGGAACCACCCGCCCGCGGCAAGCGGACAGCCCTGGGATCAGAGTAAGAGATAGGATTTTTGTTTCAGTTATGCTAATATTTGTTTACAACACGATCCTGTTTAACCATATTCGGAGGACTGGCTGTAATGAAATATGTGATTGACAGCATGGTTTTTCTGGGAAGTGCCCTGATGGTTTACAACATCGTGTGCTTTGTGAGGTTCGGCCGGTTTGTCAGAGGAAGAAAGTCCTGGGACAGGGGGGATATGATCCTTCTGGTCCCGACTGTGCTGCTGGTGTTTTTTCTGGCAGGCTACCTCTTCATCGGCCTGTTTGGAAAACCGGATATCATCATGGCCGGCATTCTGTTCGGCGGAAGTATCTTTGTATTCGTCATGGGCCGGATGCTGAGCGATATCGTGAGGCGGCTCACGGAGAATGAGCATCTGGAGGCGGAGCTTCTGGCCGTGGAAGAGGGGGAGCGTGCGAAGACAAGCTTTCTTGCCAGCATCAGCCATGAGATGCGCACCCCCATGAATGTCATTCTGGGGATGGATACCCTGGCGCTGAAGAATCCCGATCTGTCCCCGCAGACCAGAGACCAGCTTGAGAAGATCGGATACAGCGCGGTTCATCTGAAGGGCCTGATCGACAATCTTCTGGATCTGCAGGAGATGGAGGCAGGCACGCTGATCATCCGCAAAGAACCGTTTTCCATGAGAGAAGCGCTGGAACAGGTCGATGCGGTGATCTCCGTCATGTGCAGGGAAAAAGGGCTGGCCTATGAAACCTCGTTCGCTGCGGGCGTGATGCGCCATTATTCCGGTGATTCCGCGCAGCTGAAGCGGGTGCTGATCAACCTTCTGGACAATGCGGTCAAGTTCACGGACGCCCCCGGGCGGGTGCGTTTTACGGTGGACCTCGAAAAGGAAGAGGATACCTGTACAGAGCTTCGGTTCACCGTCTCGGATACCGGAATCGGGATCGATGAAGAGTTTCTTCCGAAGCTGTTTCTGCCGTTTGTGCAGGAGGACTCGAGTTTCACGAACCGATACGGCGGAACCGGAACCGGCCTGGCGGCTGCCCACAGAATGGTTACGGGCATGGGCGGCCGGATCGAAGCGGCAAGCAAAAAGGGAGAGGGATCCACCTTTGTCGTGATTCTTCCGTTTATGCCGCTCCCGGAAGAAGATCAGCCGGAGCCGGAACACGGGGATGAGAAGGAGGATGGGCAGCTGATCCTGTCGGGGTGCCGTATTCTGATCGTGGAGGATCTTGCGGAAAATGCGGAGATTGTGTCGGATCTTCTGGAGCTGGAGGGCGCTGTAAGCGTCCGGGCGGAAAACGGCCTGGCCGGCGTGGAGCTTTTCAGAAAGTCTGCTCCGTATGAATATGACGCGATTCTGATGGATCTGCGTATGCCGGTGATGGATGGACTGGAGGCGGCGGAAAGGATCCGGGCCATGCAGCGTCCTGACGCGGGATCTGTTCCGATCATCGCGCTGACGGCCAACGCATACGAGAGTGATATCCGCAACTCGCTGAACGCGGGGATGAATGAACACCTGTCAAAACCGATCGACGCGGACCGGCTTTACGCGGAACTGAATAAATGGATCCATACGGCAAGAAGAGAGTAGCCGCACAGACTGTTGTGTCTGAATGCCGGATATAACGGTATCAATAATCGCCGTAATCTGATGGGAAGAGAGGATACCGCTTTGGTAATGACTGATAAGATTGTACGTCCGAAACTGGTTCTGGTCGTAGATGATCAGGAGCTCAACCGGGACGCTCTGAGTGCGATTCTGGAGGAGGAGAAATACCAGATCATCGAAGCGCAGAACGGTGCTGAGGCAATGGAAGAGATCTACCGGCATGTGGATGATCTGTCGATGCTTCTGCTTGACCTGAACATGCCGGTTATGACCGGCTTTGAGGTCATGGAAAAGCTTCGCGCGGATGACCGTGTGAACCATATCCCGGTGATTGTCCTGACGGCGGATACAAGCGCGGAGCTCAAGGCGCTCCAGATGGGCGCGGCGGACTTTATCACCAAACCGTTTAACATGCCGGAGATCATACAGACCAGAGTCGCCAGGATCCTGGAGCTGAGCGAGGGCAGACAGCTGATCTCCGCGGCGGAGCACGACCGGCTCACCGGCCTTTATACGCGGAATTTCTTCTTTGAGTATGCGAAGAGGCTGTTTCAGTATCATCCCGAGATGCATATGGACTCGATCGTTATCAACATCGACCAGTTCCATTCCATTAACGCGGTGAACGGACGGGACTTCGGCGATGTGGTGCTCCGGCTGATCGGCGATGAGATCCGCGCGTTCCTGGCGCAGACGGAAGGCATCGCCAGCCGCATTGAGGCGGACAGCTTTGACATTTACTGCATCAGTCAGACGGGCTACACGAATCTCCTGGAGACTTTTCAGGACAAGGTCAACAGGCTCTCACCGAATGTCAGCATCCATCTTCGGATGGGGGTTATGCCGTGGCGGGAGGGTTCCGATCCGGTCCTGACCTTTGACCAGGCAAGAGCGGCCTGCAACATGGTACGCGGGGACTATCAGAATCCTCTGATGCTCTACGATGATAACATGTATGCGAGGGAGCTGTTGAACCAGAGGCTTCTGAATGACCTGAATAACGCTGCCAGCGAGCGGCAGCTGCAGGTATTCTATCAGCCAAAGTACGATATCCAGTGCGATCCGCCCCGGCTGAGCAGCGCGGAAGCGCTGATCCGCTGGAACCATCCGGAGCTCGGGATGATCTTTCCGGGAGACTTTGTCCCGCTTCTGGAGGGGAACGGCCTGATCAGCATCGTAGACAGCTTTGTCTGGAAGGAGGCCGCATGCCAGATTTCGGAGTGGAAAAAGAAGTATGGCTTTCTGCTTCCGGTTTCCGTGAATCTCTCCCGCGCGGATGTGTTTGATCCGACGCTGGTGGACCGTCTGCTCTGCCTGGTGCGGGACAATGGCCTTGATGTGGGTGCCATCAAGCTGGAGGTCACGGAATCCGCCTACACCGATAAGGCGAAGGATCTTCTGGATATTGTGACCCGGCTGAGGGAGCTTGGGTTTCAGATCGAGATGGATGACTTCGGGACGGGCTATTCTTCCCTCAATATGCTTTCCGACATGCCGATCGATGTGCTGAAGATGGATATGAAGTTCATCCGCAATATCGAGTCCAGCGAGACGGACATGAGGCTGGTAAAGCTGATCCTGGATATCGCGAAGTACCTCAGCCTCCAGGTTGTGGCCGAGGGCGTGGAGACTTCAAGACAGCTCGAGCTCCTGAAGGAAGCCGGATGCGACCTTGTCCAGGGATATTATTTTTCGAGGCCGGTACCGCCGGAAGAGTTTGAGAAACTGATCGAAGCGGAGCTTTCGACACAGAGAGAACAGAGAAACTGAAAAAACTGACCGGAGCCAGGCTGCCGGAAGAGAGGAGTGCGTCACGATGACACTTAAGGAACTGTATCAGAGGATTGATGGAGATTACGAACAGGCGGTGAGCGTTCTGAGGATCGAGAAGCTGATGGATAAGCATATCCGGAAGTTCTCGAAGAACGGTGTCGTGGAGAGGCTTCTCGAGGCCGGAAAGGCGAAGGATCCGAAAGAGATGTTTGAAAGCGCCCACGCGCTGAAGGGCGTCAGCGGGAATCTTGGCCTGAAGCGGCTCTCCGAATCGGCGTCGCTGCTTGCGGAGGAATACCGCGAGGGCCATGCGCGCAGCCTCAGCGACGCGGAGGTGGACCGGATTCTGGAGGAGATTGCCGCGGCATACCGGAAGATAAAGGATGGAATCGAGGCCTATGAGGGATCCGGCGTCTGAAATCGTTGTTACAGGGGGCACAATAAGGAACAGCCTTCTGAGAAGACGCTGGTTCTGTCAGTGTTCCCTCAGAGCCTCCGGCAGGATGTGCAGGGAGTGGATCGGGTACAGGTGCTGAGGATACGGAAGGAGTCTGACAGAACATGACTCAGAATACAGCGAATACGGGAGGAGTCTGACAAAGCATGACTCAGAATACAGCGAATACGGGAGCACGCAGAATATCCCCCTATCTGTCCGCGCCCGGAGCGTGGGCGCTCGCGTTTGGATGCAGTGTGGGCTGGGGGGCATTTGTCATGCCCGGAACGACGTTTCTGCCGCTGGCCGGCAGTGCGGGAACGGCGATCGGAATCATCGCGGGCGCTCTTGTCATGCTGGTGCTTGCCGTGAACTATCACTACCTGATGAACCGTTATCAGGATGGCGGCGGGACGTATACCTATACCAAAAACAGCTTTGGCTATGATCATGGATTTCTGAGCGCATGGTTTCTGATCCTGACCTACATCGCGATCATCTGGGCCAATGCGACGGCCCTGCCGCTGATCGCAAGAACCCTTCTGGGAAGCCTCTTTCAGTTTGGCTTTGACTACGAGATCGCCGGGTTCCACGTCTATCTGGGAGAGATCCTCATTGCGGTCGGCTCCCTGTTCCTTGCGGCTCTCATCTGCCTGCGAAGACGTGTGGCAGAGATCATGCAGATCATAACGGCGGTGCTTCTGCTTGTCGGAGTGCTTGTCTGCTTTATCGCGGCAATGATCTTTATCAGGGGGGATCTTTCAGCCCTGAAACCGGCATTTGCCCCGGGCAAAAGCCCGGCCGGAGGCACATTTATCATCTTTGCGCTGGCCCCGTGGGCTTATGTGGGATTCGAATCGATCTCTCATTCTGCCGCGGAGATGAAGTTTTCCCCGCGCCGCGTTTTCCGCA
The DNA here is from genome assembly GCA_905236545.1 of uncultured Lachnospiraceae bacterium. Lineage (GTDB taxonomy): Bacteria > Bacillota > Clostridia > Lachnospirales > Lachnospiraceae > Porcincola. The sequence continues at coordinate 4,829 of CAJOQO010000294.1, read as the reverse complement.
TCCTTGCCCTGTCGCTCCTGGCCGCTGCGGCTGCCTACACGGCTCTGGCCCTGCTTGGCGCCAGCATCCAGCCGGAGGGGTGTTCCTCATGGGCGGATTATGTGGCGAACCTGGGCGAGTATTCCGGCGTGGAATCCCAGCCGACTTTCTTCGCGGCGTTTGCCTCGATGGGAAGGGCGGGAGCCGCTTTGCTTGGATGCGCGGCGCTTTGCGGGATTCTTACGGGGCTCGTCGGCCACTATATCGCCCTGAGCAGACTGATCGCTTCCCTCGCGGAGGATGGATTGTTTCCGGAGTCGCTTGGCGTCAGGAACGAGGAAGGAGCGCCGACTCATGCGATCTACGCGATTCTCGGCGTCTCGGTTATTCTTCCGTTTTTCGGCAGGACGGCGATCAGCTGGATCGTTGATGTGACTACGGTCGGGGCCACCATCGCCTACGCGTTTGCCTCCGCTTCGGCATGGAAGACGGCGCGGAAGGAGGGGAACAGGGGAATGGCTGCAGCCGGCCTTGCCGGCCTTGCCATCTCCGTTCTGTTTGCCCTGGAATTCCTGATTCCGAATCTTACCTCGGTGAAAACCCTGTCGACCGAGTCCTACCTGATCCTTGCCGCATGGGGAATCCTCGGCTTTGCGGTATTCCGTCTCGTTCTGGGCTCGGACAAGCAGCGCAGGCTTGGCCGCTCCATTGTTGCCTGGATCGTTCTGCTCGGACTGATCATCTTTACTTCGGGCGTCTGGGTGCTGCAGACAACGACAGCAAGGGTGGATCAGTCGGTGACGAAGTTTATCTCGGAGGAGACGCCGCAGGGCCTGAAGGAGATGCTGCGCTCTGTGGACCGTTCCGTCGCTTTGATCAATCTGGTGCAGGCGGTTCTGATCATCGCGGCTTTGCTGATCCTTCTTGATATTTATCATCAGATGCAGAAGAGGGAGAAGCAGATCGAAGTGGAGAAGGCGCTGGCGGAGGAGACCAGCCGCGCCAAGACCAGCTTCCTGTCCAACATGAGCCATGAGATCCGGACACCGATGAATGCGATCATCGGACTGGACAACATCGCGCTGCGCGATCCGGATCTGTCCCCGCGAACAAGGGAGCATCTGGAGAAGATCGGCGCCAGCGCCGGGCATCTGCTGGGCCTGATCAATGATATTCTGGATATGAGCCGGATCGAGTCGGGCCGGATGGTGCTGAAAAATGAGGAGTTTTCCTTCCGGGAATTCCTGGATCAGATCAATATCATCATCAACGGGCAGTGTCAGGAAAAGGGACTTCACTATGAATGCCAGATTATCGGATCGGTTCTTGACTACTATTACGGCGATGAGATGAAGCTCAAGCAGGTTCTGATCAACATTCTCGGCAATTCGGTCAAGTTTACGGAAGCGCCCGGAACGGTCACGCTGACCGCGGAGCAGGTGAACCGGTTCGAGGGCATGTGTACGCTGCGCTTTGTCATGAAGGACACCGGAATCGGAATGGATGAGGAATACATTCCGAAGATCTTCGACGCATTTTCGCAGGAGGACGCTACCACTACCAACAAATATGGCGGCAGCGGGCTGGGCATGTCCATCACCCGGAACTTTGTGCAGATGATGAACGGGGAGATCGATGTACAAAGCAAAAAGGGCGAAGGATCGACCTTCACGGTTACCGTTACCCTTACGGCTTCTGACCGGAGTGCCAGAGACGAGCATGGAATCTCCCTTCCGGAGGGAATGCGCGCCCTCGTGGTGGATGATGATGAGATTGCCTGCGAGCATACGAAGATGGTCCTGCGCAGTCTCGGAATCCCGGCGGAGGCAGTGACGGATTCACAGCAGGGACTTCAGAAGCTGAGGGATGCCGTCCGGAGGGAAGAACCCTACGATCTGCTTCTTACAGACTACAAGATGCCTGAAATGAACGGACTGGAGCTGGTGCGCAGCCTTCGCTCTTTCGACGGCGGGAAGACGAATGTGATCATGCTGACCGGATACAACTGGGATATCATCGACGAGGAGGCGAGAGAGGACGGCGTGGACGGCATCGTGGCCAAACCGCTGTTTTCCGACAGCCTGCTCCGGGTGATCCATATGGTTGTGCAGCGGCGCACCGGCGGGGCAGTGCCGGAGGATGGGGATCGGGATGCTTCCAGGGAAGAGATCCATCAGATTCTGTCCGGATGCAAGGTTCTGATGGCGGAGGACGTTGAGCAGAATGCGGAGATTCTGGAGGATCTGCTCAATCTGGAAGACATTCTGGCAACCCACGCAATAAACGGCGAGATCGCCGTGAAGATCTTTGAAGAGAGCGAAGAGGGTTATTTCGACGTGATCCTTATGGATGTAAGGATGCCGGTAATGGACGGGCTCAGCGCGACGCGGGCGATCCGTGCCATGGAACGCGCGGACGCACGGACGGTACCGATCATCGCCATGACGGCAAATGTGTTCGATGAAGATGTAGAGCGTTCCCTGCAGGCCGGCATGAATGCCCATCTGTCAAAGCCGGTCGAGCCGGAGCGCCTGTATGAAACGATGGTTGAGCTGATCCGAAGGAGAAAGGCTCCCTGACCAGGCGCCTGATCCAGGGGGCATCGTGTAAGGACCTGAGCTGAGCGAAATGCCGCTGACAGGGCGGCGAATGAGGCGGTGCGGACCGTCCGGCAGGGACTGCAGCCGGATAGATTGGAGATGCGTATGTTTACTGTGAACATCAATGGGAAGGACTATGAATCGGAGCAGGATAAGAAACTGCTGCGTTTTCTGAGAGATGATCTTCATCTGACAGCCGCAAAGGACGGCTGCTCGGAGGGCGTGTGCGGAACCTGTACGGTGCTTGTTGACGGGAAGAAGACAAAAGCATGCACGGTGTCTCTGAGCAGGCTGGCCGGCAGGAAGGTTCTGACGGTTGAGGGGATCCGGCCGGAGGAGATGAAAGTCTATGAGCACTGCTTTGCCGAGGCAGGCGCGGTGCAGTGCGGCTTCTGCATCCCGGGCATGATTATCTCCGCGAAGAGCCTTCTCGACCAGACGCTGACGCCTTCGAGGCAGGAGGTTAAGAAAGCGATCCGGGGAAATCTGTGCCGCTGTACCGGCTATAAGAAGATTGAGGACGCGATCCTGATGGCGGCTGATTTCTTCCGCGAGAAGCGTCCGGTTCCGCCCCGTCCGAAGACGCTTCATATGAATGAACATGCCCAGCGGATCGACGCGAAGGAAAAGGTGAACGGAACCGGCATCTATACGGATGATATCTATGTGGAGGGCATGCTTTATGCCGCGGCACTGTATTCCAGGTATCCGCGCGCAAGGATCGACAGGATCGACATCTCGAAGGCTGTGCAGCATCCGGACTGCGTGAGGATCCTGACCAGGGAATCCGTTCCGTGCAATAAGATCGGACATATCAAGCAGGACTGGGATGTGATGATGGGCGTCGGGGATATCACCCGGTACGTCGGCAACGTCCTGGCCGTGGCTGCCTCCGAAAAGCCGGAGTCCCTGCAGGAGATTCTGGATCTGATCGAGGTGGACTATACGGAGCTGAAGCCTGTCACAAGCCCCTTTGAGGCGCTCCGGGGCGACGCGCCGCTGATCCATGAGGACGGCAATGTCATGAGCCGGGCGAACCTGGTCCGGGGCGATGCGGATGAAGCGATCAGGAACGCAAAGTATGTGGTTACCCGCAAGTATAAGACACCGTGGCAGGAGCATGGCTTTATGGAACCCGAGTGCGCGGTTGCGCTTCCGGAGGGCGGCGACGGCCTGCTGATCTATACTTCGAGCCAGTCTGTCTACGACGTACAGCGGGAATGCTCTAAGATGCTCGGCCTGCCTCCGGAGAAGGTTCATGTGCGGGCCGCGCTTGTGGGCGGCGGCTTCGGCGGGAAGGAAGATATGAGTGTCCAGCCCTATGCCGCCCTGATGGCCTGGTATACGAAGCGGCCGGTCAAGATGAAGTACACCAGGCAGGAATCCCTGGACTATCATGTCAAACGTCATCCGATGGAGATGGAATTCACGACTGCCTGTGATGAGAACGGGATCCTGACTGCCATGAAGGGCGTTATCATCGCGGATACGGGAGCCTACGCGTCCCTTGGCGGACCTGTGCTGCACCGGGCCTGCACGCATGCGGCCGGTCCGTACAATTATCAGAACATCGATGTGTTCGGCATGTCGGTCTACACCAACAATGTGGTTTCGGGCGCTTACCGCGGATTCGGCGTAGCGCAGAGCTGTTTTGCGACGGAGATGAATATCAATCTCCTGGCTGAGATGGCGGGGCTCGATCCCTGGGAGATCCGGCGGCGCAACGCGATTAAGCCGGGAGACATTCTTCCCAACGGGCAGAGAGCGGAGGCGGATACCAATCTGGAAGCATGTCTGGACGCGGTAAAGGATGTGTTTTATGCCCATCCGTATGCGGGAATCGCGTGCGGATTCAAGAATTCGGGCACCGGCATGGGAAAGAAGGATATCGGCAGGGTGCTGCTCTCGGTGGAGCAGGGAAGGATTCATATCCGTACCTCGGCCGCCTGTATGGGACAGGGAATCGGTCAGATGGTGCTGACGGAGATCTGCCATGTGACAGGACTGGATCCTGCGCTGTTTGTGTTTGAAGCATCCGATACGGTCCGGACGCCGGATGCGGGAACGTCCACGGCATCCCGCCAGACGGTGATGACGGGTGAGGCGGCAAGAAGGGTCGGAGAGAAGCTGAAGCATGCCTTGGAGAGCGGAAAGACGATCGCGGATCTGGAGGGTGAGGAATTCTTCGGAGAGTTCTCCGCCAGGACCGACCGGCTTGGTGCCATCAAGGAGAATCCGATCAGCCATATC
>CAJOQO010000293.1 GCA_905236545.1 uncultured Lachnospiraceae bacterium | reverse complement strand
TCAGGCGCAGCAGAGTCAGGATAAGAAACGGCTCCTGCCTGTGTGATGAATTTACCCGACTGTTAAGGAATTTACCAGGGCTGTAAAGGAACTGCCTTACTCGGGAAGAAATTCCATGATCTCTTCGTCCCCCCCGTCCGCCCGGCCATCAGCGGGTGCTATGTACCCGATGGCAGAGCGGATGGCGGTGGTGACTTTCCCGTAGAGTGCCATCATGCACAGGTGGTTTATCTCAACCATGCCGCGGTCCCTGGTGTCCGCGGCCTTTTCCTGTCCGGCGGCGATGTCTGCCAGAGCAGCCGCTCCGATCATCCTTGAGGTACTCTTGACCGCATGAACCACGATTGCGTAATTGTCCCAGTCCTCCTTGTCATAATACCTTTCGAGGTCCTGTATTTTCTCTTCCGCACCGGTCGCATATTCTTCCAGCAGTGAGAGGTAGAGGGCGTCATCCTCCTGACAATAGCCCAGCCCGACAGAGGGATCGAGTCCCGCTTCCCTCAGCTTCCTATATTGCCCGGCTTCCGGCCCGTTTCCGCCCGGCATTTCAACGCTCTGTCCGTTTCTGGCTTCGGATGCACTGCCGTCCTGCGCGGATCCATCCCGGTCGGGCACAGCTTCCACCTTCTCACGGGGGAGATATTTCAATATCATTTTTGCCAGCATCCAGCCCTCAACCGGCTTTGTGATGTAATCCGTGAAGCCTTCCGCCAGATACCGTTCTCTGGCACCGATCACTGCGTCTGCGGTCAGACAGATGACGGGCGTCTGGGAGCCTTCCTGCTGCATCCGGATTCGGTGAAGCGCCTCCGTGCCGTTCATCCCCGGCATACGCTGATCCATCAGGATGAGATCATATCGGTTCGTCTCCGCCATAGTCACTGCCTCGGCCCCGCCGGAGGCCGTATCGATCTGCATCTGCGTGCTTTTCAGCAGATTGACGGCCACTCTCAGATTCATCTTTGTATCATCGACGATGAGTATGCGGGCCGACGGCGCATGAAAGGACTCCCGGGAAGGCCTGACCTCCCGGACGTATTCCGTAAAGCGCCTGCCAGGATCACCCAGCGGCTCATCAGAGAGGATCTTCTGAGGAATGGTGACGGAGAAAACAGAGCCCTTGCCATAGACACTCTTTACTGTGATGGTGCCGCCCATGATCTCCAGAAGCCGCTGCGTGATGGCCAGCCCCAGTCCGGCTCCCTCGACCGTGCTGTTGCGTTCGATCTCAAGGCGGTGGAACCGCGTAAACAGCTCCTCCATATCCTCGTCCCGGATCCCGATCCCTGTGTCCGCGACATCAGCCTGAAGAAGCAGAATGTCCTGCTGCCGCTTCCCCCTGACTGTCAGACAGACAGAGCCCTGATCGGTGTACTTTACGGCGTTGCTCAGCAGGTTCGTCAGGATCTGACGCACCCGGATCTCGTCACCGCTAAGATTGTCCGGCAGTGATTCGTCCACATCCATGGAGAACTTCAGGTTTTTATCCCTGATCCTGAAGCAGACCATGTTACTCAGATCATTCAGAAGGGTGCTGAGCTGGTACGGAGCTTCCTTTAAGCTTACGCTTCCCGATTCGATCCTGGAGAAATCGAGAATATCATTGATGATCGCCAGCAGACTGCTGCCGGCGCTTTTCACATCGCCCGCACAGATGCCAATGTTCCGGAGCGCCTCCTCCACGGCCGCAGGATCGTCCTTCTGGTGTTCCCGGGCCCGAAGCTGTTCGCTAAGGATCATCTCATTCATGCCGAGTACTGCGTTGATAGGGGTACGGATCTCGTGGGACATATTTGCCAGGAAATCGCTCTTTGCACGGTTTGCGCTTTCAGCCCGCACCTTCTCCTCCAGCAGGATCCCCTGCACGCGCACAAAAGGCCTTACGGTCAGCATGGACAGGACTGCCGCGACAAGGAGAGAGAGGAGCAGAATGACGATGTAGGTTATGACTGTCTCCCGGGTCTGGTCCGAAAGCTGAGCCTCAAACCAGTCTGCGGAAAAATCCACGGCAATGATTCCCGCCACATTTCCTGAAGAATCCATGACAGGGCTGTAGGCGCTGTAAAATTTTCCCCAGGCATCCGAATAGGGCACCTCGTCCACCGCAGCCTTTCCTGTTCCCGCCATGGCCAGTGCTTTCGTATACTTCACGCTGTCCCCGTAGCCCGCCGGCGTGTACTGGTCGAGATCCATGGTAAAGATGAAATTTCCGTTGCCCTCATCCCGGATGCAGTAGACATATTCCAGCTCCACATTGTCCCGGAAGACGGCAAGCGTATCATAGATGCTGTTGTACTCTGGCGTCCCGACGTCCGCCGCTGTCAGGTTCTTAAGGACGTCGCCCCTGACGGAACCCGAGGCGCAGTTCGCAATGTCCAGCATCCGCTGCCGGATCGCTTTACGGATCCCGATCCTTGCCCTGTACAGGGAGACAGTGCAGAACAAAGTGCTGGAAATGAGCAGTATGACCTCCACCATCAGGATGATCTTTGTGGAAAGGTTGTTCTTGGACTTCACAGGCATTCACCCCTTTTCCTGTTCCGGGAAGAATTCAATGATCTCTTCTTCCTCTGGAGGCTCCGTACTGTGGGAGATCCCGGAAGAGATCGCCTCAGCGGCCGCTTTGTATTCAGCGAGAAAAAGCATGTGCTGATGATCCAGTTCCGTCAGGTTTTCCTCATCCGCTGCGCGTTCCAGGACGTAAGCGAGGTCGGACAGCGCTGCTGCACCGATCATCCTGGAAGTGCTCTTGACGGCGTGTACCATGACCGCATAATTTTTCCAGTCCTGTTGATCAAAATATGTCTGAATGTTTTTCGCTTTTTTCTCCGCATCGGATGCGTATTCCAGAAGCAGTGTGCGGTAGAGCCCGGCGTCCTTCTGGCAGCAGGCAAGTCCGACGTCTGGATCGATTCCGGCTTCAGAAAGAAAAGCGTACTCCTCACCGGCAGGAAAGCAGGGATCTGTTCCGGATTCCGGTTCAGGAGACGGAACATCTGCAGCCTGTCTGTCCTTGCTTTGCACTGGGAGTACCTTCTCTTCCGGAAGACAGGACAGCAGCATCCGCTCCAGTGCCTGGCTGTCGATGGGCTTTGTCAGATAATCGGTAAAGCCCTCAGCGATATAGCGATCCCTTGCGCCCATGATCGCGTCAGCAGTCAGACAGATGACCGGAGTATTCCGGTTCAGGCCGTCCTCCTGCTTCCGGATCGCATGAAGCGCCTCGGAGCCGTCCATCCTCGGCATGCGCTGGTCCATGAGGATCACGTCATAGGCTGTGGTTTTGGCGGCTTCGACAGCCTCCTCCCCGCTCAGCGCCGTATCGATCTGCATCTTCGTGTGCCTGAGAAGCCCGAGCACAACCGTCAGGTTCATCCTGGTATCATCCACCACAAGCAGACGGGTTCCGGGTGCCTGAAACGTCCCGCCGGGCTCCCGGGATTCCTGCTGCCTGATCCAGGACTGCGCCCGGAAGCCGCCAGTGGGATCAGGGGATACGATCGTCTGGGGGATCGTGACCGTAAAGACGGAGCCTTTGCCGTATTCGCTCTGTACATCAATGCTGCCGCCCATCAGGTCAAGGAGCTGCTGTGTGATCGCCAGCCCCAGGCCTGTGCCCTCCACGGTGCTGTTCCGGTCGAGGTCTAGCCGCTGGAACTTGAGGAAAAGCTTGTCAATATCCTCCGGGCGTATCCCGATCCCGGTATCCTGCACGGCAATGATCAGACGGATGGGCTTTCCGGGTGCTGTCCCTTTCTCTGTCTCGCCGCGCACTGTCATCCGGATACTGCCGTGCACAGTGTACTTCACGGCGTTGACGAGAAGATTGGTGATGACCTGCCGGACACGCATCTCATCTCCGAAGAGCCTGTCCGGAATGGACGCTTCCACGTCAACGGTAAACTCCAGTCCCTTCTCCTGAGCTCTGAAGAAGACCATGCTGTACAGGTCTCCCAGCATGGAGCCAAGCGCGTACTCTCCGGGAGTAATATCCATCCGTCCTGCTTCAATTCTGGAGAAATCAAGGATGTCGTTGATGATGGAGAGCAGGCTGTTTCCGGCGCTCTCGATGTTGCGGGCGCAGGAGATGATATTGGAAAACGCCTCATTTCCGGAGGTCTCACCGGTACCTGCGAGAGAGCTCTCGCGCAGGATCATCTCGTTCATTCCAAGCACCGCATTGATGGGAGTCCGGATCTCATGGGACATATCAGCCAGAAACCTGCTTTTGGCCTGGTTGGCCCGGTCTGCCGCTTCCTTCTCCAGCTTCAGTGCCCTGGCCTCGTAGGCCTGCTTCTGTTCCTCGGCCCGCATCTCCTCGATGCGGTGCGAGTAGCTTCGTTCATTCCTGCGCCCGATCAGAAAGACGAACGCGATCATGGCAAAAATGGCAGCGCAGATCAGCACGTTGATCGTCAGCTGCTGCCAGACCTCGGCAAACAGCTCTCGGTTGCTGACAGCAATGACGACATACCACTGATCCACGACCTCCCGGACGAATACCGTCTGCTTTTCATGATCCGTCACGATCTCGAAGATCCCGTTTTTCGTTTCCTTTATTTGATCGAGAAGGGCGAGCTGCTCCTCATTTTCCGTCAGAAAGCGGCCTTTCTGCGATTCGTCCTGATGGGCGATCACCATGCCGTCCCTGTTGACAACAAAGCCGTAGCCCTTTTCCTTGATGCGGAGCGTGGAAACGATCTCCTGAATGCGGTTCATCATGAGGTCGACCGAAAGCACGTCAGATTCGCCGGAAAGCTTTCTGCAGATGGAAATGACAACATCGTTTGTCTGGGCATCTATATAGGGGGAGACGATTGTGATCTCCCCTTTCGCGGCAATCGCAGCCTTATACCAGTCTCTCCTGGTCGGATCATAACCCCGTGGGGGCTTCCAGGCCAGACCGTCAAGATACTCCCCCATGATATAGCCGTACAGTCCGGTGATATTCGTGTCGAAATGATCCTTCTGGTGGTTCGTTTCCTCCGTTATGTAGTCCAGTATGTATTCTGTGGAGCTTCCGTTCCGGATCATGTAATCGACGGTGTCCGCCGTCACCCACAGGGCGCTTCTTGTCATTTCCAGATAGTTTTCGAGCTGCGCAGCCACGTTGGAGATCCTGTCTTCACCGACTTCATGGATATTTGCCGTCGCTACATTCCGGATTATGCGGGAGGTGTATACCTCCATCACCACCATCAGACACAGTATTATGATCATCGGAAGAAGCAGATAAAACCTGCGGCGTCTGCTGTTCTTCGCATTCATCCCATTCGTCTCCTTATAAAGGGAAAATACGGGGGCTTCTACTGTGCTTCTTTTTTCCTGCCGTTTTCCCTCAGCTGATAGTCCGGATCCTCCGACATGATCTGCAGCATAATGTCGGCAAATACGGGATCGAACTGCGTCCCCCGGCCTCGTTCAATCTCTTCTTTTACCCGTTCCTGCGGCAGGATCCCACGGTAGCTGCGCAGGCTGGTCATAGCGTCGTAGGCATCGGCCACGGCAATCATTCTCGCTTCTTCCGGGATCGAATCCCCGGACAGACCGTCAGGATATCCTCCGCCGTCGTAGCGTTCATGATGCCAGTGTGCCCCCAGGGCCAGTTCCGGCCGCTCCCTGATATTCCTCAGTATGCGTTCTCCCAGAACCGGATGGATCTTGATCAGGTCATATTCTTCCTCGGTGAGCCTGGACGGTTTGTTGATCACGCTGTCCGGTACGCCGATCTTACCGACGTCGTGCAAAAGTCCCATCATATAGATCTCGTCCTGCTGCTTCCGGGAATAGCCGAATCTCCGCGCGATCTCCCGCGCGTATTTTGCTACGCGGCTGGAATGACCGTTGGTATAGGTATCCTTGGCATCGATCGCCTCCGCCAGGGTCTGTACGATGTGCAGGGACAGATTTTCATTTTCCTGAGTCTTTCTCTCAACTTCCTCCGCCAGGTTCTTCCGAAGTCTGACAAGCTGAATGGTGTGCTTCACGCGCGACACAAGGACGCCCGGTACGAAGGGTTTCTTGATGAAGTCCATTGCTCCCAGCTCCAGCCCTTTCATCTCGTATTCGGCGCTCTCGACGGAGGTCAGGAATATGACGGGAATCTCCTGCCCAGGTACTTGCTGCTGCTTTAAAAGGCGCAGGGCCTCGAAGCCGTCCATCTCCGGCATACGGATATCGAGGAGGATCAGGTCGGGATTGTTGTTTCTCACATAATCCAGAAGGGCCCGCCCGGATTTCAGGGCCGTTACACGCATCTGCTGCCTGCTCAGGATATGGCCGGCCATCTTGAGGTTGGTGACATCGTC
>CAJOQO010000292.1 GCA_905236545.1 uncultured Lachnospiraceae bacterium | reverse complement strand
TCCGGCATCCTGCCCTGTGAAGCCCGGACTTTCCTCTCCCGGACCCTTTCGTCTGTCCGGCAGCGGCCGTCTGTCCCGCTTACGCGCATACTCTAGCATAAAAACCGCTTCAGATTCAACTATGGGAAATCTGATTTCATCCGTGTTCCCTCAGATGTCAAAGCATCCGCCGCCGATAAATTCTCTGATCAGCGAATTCTTGGGAATGTCATCAGACGGTATCGGAAGGAAATAATCGAGGAACTTCAGGAGACGTTTTGCTTCCACCCACTCCGGACTGTCCTTCGGCACAGCATGAAGAAGCGGAAGAGCGTAGGTTTTCAGGACAGCAAGTTCATAGATCAGCGCAGAGTTGAACATCACATCAGCGCTCTCCTGATACGGGAAAATATACTGTTCTTCCCCTCTGCGCACATTCTTCCAGATCGCGATCGTATTCTTTGCGTCGTATCCCCTCGTCCTCGCGTCGCGAATGATTCTGCGCAGAAGACGTCCGTCTGTTGTGGGGATCCGGTTGTGTTCATCAATATTCAGCTGGGTCAGAGCCGAGATGTAGATCTTATACTTGTTCTCCGCCGGGATCAGATAGGAGAAAGCCTCATTGAGACCGTGGATTCCTTCGACCACCAGTACATCTCTGTCGGAGATCGTGAGCGTGTCTCCTTTATACTCCCGCTCTCCCTTGATAAAGTTATAGGTAGGCATCCTGACCGTCTTTCCCTCCAGCAGATCCGTCATGTCCTTATTGAACTGCTCAACGTCAAGTGCTTCCAGACATTCAAAATCAAAGCTTCCGTCCGGATTGCGGGGAGACTGGCCCCGGTTTTTGAAATAATTGTCCATCGCGATCGGATGCGGCTTAAGTCCATAGCAGGACAGCTGAATCGACAGTCTGTGGCTGAATGTGGTCTTGCTTGAGGAAGAAGGTCCGGCAATCAGTACGATCTTCACACTCTTTTTCGATTCGATCTTCTCTGCGATGTCCCCGATGATCTTCTCCTGGAGCGCTTCCTGCATGAGAACGATATTCATCATATTACCGGAGGCAATCAGCTCATTCAGGTCGCCGACAGAATGGATCCCCATCTTCCTGCTCCACATTCTGGATGCATACTGCACATCAAACAGTTTCTCAACAGGAGCAAACGTCTGCAGTTCGCCCGGGTTTTCGGAAGAGGGGAACATCAGAACGAAGCCTTCCCGATACGGGATCAGGTCAAACGTCTGAAGGCAGGAAGTATCCGGTGCCATGTACCCATAATAATAATCGTAATAACCATCGAGGCTATAAACATTGGTTCTCGAACTGATCCTGTACCGGAAGAGATGCGCCTTATCCTCCAGCCGGAACTTTTCAAACAGACTGACGGCCTCCTCTGTACTCAGGCTCATCTTCTTAAATGGAATCGCGCGATCCCTCATAGACTCCATCTCCGCTTTTACACGGTCCAGAAGCTCCCGGGTCAGCTCTGCCTGATCTCCTTCCAGTGTGCAGAACAGGCCTCCTGACACAGTAAAACGGATCCACACATGAAACGGCTTTCCGCCAAGCACATTGTCAAAGGCTTTCAGCATCAGAAGGCACAAACTCCTCTTATAGGTATCCCTTCCCTCTTTGTTTGCTATCGTGAGGAATTCTATGCTGCAGTCCTTAACTGCAGGCTTATTCAACTCCATCAGTTTGTTGGTTCCTGCTTTGACCAGGAGGGCTTTTCCGGGCAATACATCCGCAAAGTCCTCAGCAATCCTGACAAACGATGTTCCAAATGGATATTCTTTCGTCTGTCCGTAAGCAGTAACCTGAACCATCCTTTTTTTCTCATCCATTCCAGTAGTCCTCCTCGTCTTCTATTGTGACTGTTTTGAAGCCGCAGTATCCGTGTGCAGATCCATCCATTTCTGACAGAGTCCTCTGTCACAGCGTTTTCTGATCACAGCCGGTTTGGATACAATCTGGGTTACTATTCACGGCCCCTTCCCCACAGACCGTGAACCGTCTGCGCTGACGCGCATCCGTCGCTGCTTCGCAGCCTGTTGTTCCC
>CAJOQO010000291.1 GCA_905236545.1 uncultured Lachnospiraceae bacterium | reverse complement strand
CGGGGTATGAAGGTATCGTCCGCTGAATACCCCGGACGCCGATCGCAGTCGGCAAAGAGCTCAGCCGGAGTGGGCTACAGGTTTGCGGTGGGGAAGCCATCCGCAGGCCGGGGCATACGTTATAGATCACACCCCAATCAGTCTCGGGCGGTGAAGCAGGCCGGGGCATACATTCAGATCACTCCAGCACTGCCTCAAGATCCACCCTGATCATCTGCTCCGGAGGCCGGACTCCCGTCAGCGCCGCGGAGCAGCAGTAAGAAGGCCGGAAATCTTCGTATTCCTTCATCCACACCTTCTCCCGGATAAAATCCTGCTGCACAGACAGCGGATCCAGAGACACCGCAAAGGCGTTCAGCCGGATCAGCAGGCCTTTTCCACTCAGCTTCAGGATACTCTCCTTCAACGTCCAGATACGGAAGAAATCCACACACGACGCTCTGGCCGCTTCCTGCTCCGACTCCGCAAGACACCGGATAACCGATTCGACATGTTCGCGGGATTCCACCCCCTCGATATCGCAGCCGGCCGGCTCAGGAGATACGACGCACATCACCCGGTTCCCGGCATGTGAAAGGTTAAAATGAACCTCCGGATAGTCCTGGAGATACGGCTTTCCATGCTCTCCAATTCCGATCCGAAGGCTGCTGTATTCCCTAACTTTTTCCAGATACGGAACCACTTCGTCCGCTGCCGCTTCCGCAGACGGCTTCTCTCCGGCCGCTTCCGCACACGGCTTCTCTCCGCCCACCTCTGCCTCCGCATACGGCTTCTCTCCGTCCACCTCTGCTTCCTCAGATGGCTTCTCTTTTACCGCCGCCGCATCCTCCCGGCCCAGATAGTCAGAAAGCGCTGCCATCAGAAGCAGTCCCGCTCCGGCACTGAGGCATTTTCCGCTCTCGATCTTCATCCGGTCCGCGTCTGCCTTCCGCTCCGGCGGAAGAAGCGACAGCGCCCTCTGATACAACTGCGGATCCTTCAGACAATCCACGGATGCAGTATACACTCTTGCCTGCCTCATCGAGCACTCCTCCCCGGTTTCCTTCATGAAATCGTTTCCCCCGGATTCCCATCTTTATGTCGCCGGCTTCCCATCCTTATGCCGCCAGCTTCTCGAAGTCTTCAAGCGGCATCGGCTTCGCAAAATAATACCCCTGGAAGATATTGCAGCCCATCTCCTTGAGCATCCGCAGCTGATCCTCCAGCTCCACGCCTTCCGCGATCGAGATCAGGTTCAGCTGATGCGCAAGCTCGATGATATTGTTCAGAATCATCTCCGCCTTCTCCGGATGGCTGGTCTTTCCGAGGAATGCCATATCGATCTTCAGAACATCAACAGGCATATCCCGAAGCAGATTAAAGGAGGAATAACCGCTTCCGAAATCGTCCATCTCCACGACGAAGCCATAATCTCTCAGGCGGTTGATCACCCGTATATTCTCCACCGCGTCATTCATAACGACTGTTTCCGTCACCTCCAGATGCAGGCTGGCCGGATCAAGACCGTACTTTTCAACCAGCTCCGTAAAGGTCTCATACAGATCCAGAAAATAAAAATCCTTCGGGGAGATATTGACGGACAGATGCAGGCGCTCCCTTTCCGTTCCCTTCCAGGACGCAAGGATCCTGCAGGCTTCCTCCCAGATGTGAAGATCCACCTTCGCGATCATCCCGTTTTTCTCAAAGATCGGGATAAACCGGTACGGCGCGAGGAATCCTTCCTCAGGGTGCTGCCAGCGCACCAGAACCTCCGCTCCGGTCAGGGCATTGCTGCTGCTGTACTGAGGCTGAAGATACGGGAAGATCTGCCCGGAGGCAAGGGCTCCCGGCAGCTCCGTGTTCACACGCTGCTCCCACAGCCTCTTCTGCCTCAGCTCATCATCATAGACATACACGATCCTCTGATAATCATCATGCACCATCGCGATCGCAAGCTGGCAACGATCCACCATCGCAGCCACCGGCAGCTCATTTTCCGTCACCTCATAAAAGCCGGCATGGATCACCACCGGGTACCTGATTCTGCTGCCGCTTTCATCAGGCCGGAAACACGCACGGATCTCCTCCTCCAGCAGCTCGGGGGTGATCACGCCGCGCTTCGCGAAAGCCGCAAACTGATCGGCGCCCCAGCGGCAGTAAACCGACCCTTCATGCGCCACCTGCCTGATGCTGTCCGCGATGTCGCACAGGATCCTGTCCGCCGTATCCCGTCCGTAGATCTCGTTAATGATCTTAAAATCCGCGATATCCGAAAGGATCATGACATACTGCTCGCCCGTCTTCTGCGCGATCTTCTGGTTCACTCTGTCGATAAAGACATCTCTGTTTATCATCCCGGTCAGCTGGTCATGCGTCTGCCGGAACAGGCTCTCCCTGCTCTCCTTCTCCAGGATGGTATCATCCTGGATCCCGAAAAAGGTGCCGAGATAGTTTCCTCTCTTATCCTCCATACGCCGGCATGTCACGTCATAATACTTCCTCCCGTCTCCTTCTCCGACCTCTACCTGGGTGCGGAAGTCTTTCTCCACGCGCATCCCGTTTTTGATAAATGCGCTTCCTGTGATCTTCTCTCCCAGAATCTTCGCGCTGTCTGCAAGGTTCCTGCTGTCGATACCGAACAGGGAGGCAGCGGCCGTATTCGCGTAGATTGCGACTCCGTCCGCGTCGAAAAAGAAAACGGCGTCCGACAGGTTCGAGACAAGCAGTTCATGGAGCGCCCTCTTCAGGAAGACCGGTCGGTACTCAATCGCGAAAAAGTACAGAAGGATTCCGCCGACCGCAAGTCCGATCATGGAACGGTCGATCGTACGGTCCAGCAGAACGATGTAGAATTCCCAGGCACCGACAAATACGATGCTCAGAAAGATCACCGCATACCGCTCCAGATACAGAGCGGCGCTCCTGGTCATTTTCCAGATGAAATTGCCGGCGATGGCCAGCAGAAAAACCGCGGAAAGTGCAAGGTGAATATAATGACCCGGACCGGACTTCAGAATATAGTAGATCTCCCCTGATTCGAGCAGCGTCTCTTCAAGGGTATAGCAATGCATATAGAAATTGTTCAGGAAAACCGAGACGGAATCGGCTGTCAGAATGGCAGTCACAGCCATCCAGAGACCCCTCTTCATGGGAGGGAAGGAACAATACTGAAGGGAAAAGTCAAGCAGCGTATACAGGACGAAATTCGTTCCAAGCAGAAACAGCATGTACCCTGCATTGCAGATGACAGGATCCTCTGAGGCCGCAATGATGATATTCCCCAAAAGAGGAATGACGATCGAACAGAGAACAAAGAGAACGGAACGCGCAATCTGCTTTCTGCTTCGAAGTGTTCTGAATATGCAAAAAACCACAAGAGCCGTCAGCAGTGACAGCTCTATCAGATAAGTCTGCTTCATGATTTTCCACCCACCCAAAGCTGAGGACCTGCACAGCAGCAGGCTTTTCCAAACAAACCTACTATAGCAGATTTGAAAGGAATTGTGTAAAAAAGATGCAGACAGACATGAACCGCCGTTCAGACACGCATGGATCTGTTTCACCGGAACAATCAGACACGGCGGCTGCGAAGCCGCCGCACAGGCGTAACCGGACAATAAGAAAATGCCACCTGTGCGGTTGGATCACTATCGTGATCCAACCCCTCTACCCTCATTCGCAAAACCCGCGCTTCGCAAAGCTCAGCGCTACTG
>CAJOQO010000290.1 GCA_905236545.1 uncultured Lachnospiraceae bacterium | reverse complement strand
GTTCCTGACGGCCTACTACGACAAGAAGATCTTCGAGAACGATCCGTTTGCGAAGCTTGACCAGAGCGGTGTCGGCAAGCTGATGGAGATGGCGATTAAACTTGGCAAGGATGTGAATCCGAAGCTTCATATCGGCATCTGCGGCGAACACGGAGGAGATCCGACCTCTGTTGAGTTCTGCGACAGCATCGGTCTTGATTATGTTTCCTGCTCCCCGTTCCGTGTTCCGATCGCAAGACTGGCTGCGGCTCAGGCGGCGATCAAGGCCGGAGAGTAAGACTCTATACCGGAATGATTGAGTCAATCCGGTGCAGATCCTGAGGATCTGTACCGGTAAAGTGCGAAGATCAGACACAGGAAAGAAAGCAGCTCCCCATTCACGGGGGCTGTTTTCTTTCTGTTCCGCTGTATCCCTCTGCCATAGAAATGTCACTGTTCCATGCCTGACCGTCAGATTCTGAGATTGACGCTTATCATACGGTATGATAGTATGTCTTGGGTTGAATGTACGTTGGAGGCTGAAAGGCCGGTAGCAGTAAGGGTTTAGTGTGGGAGGAAAGCTATGATTAGTCAGAATATCAGTGGAACGCAGGGAGGGAATATCACAGAGATGATTCCTCACATTGTTCAGACCGCATGTGCCTACAAAAGCGTGATTACATTTGAAGTGAATGAGAAGCGTGTGAATGCGAAAAGTATCATGGGAGTGATGGCTCTGGCAAGCCAGGATGCTCCAAAGATCCGGATCTATGCGGACGGGGAAGATGAGGAAGAAGCGGTAAAGACGCTTGCCGGACTGCTGGCATAGGGTTCCCTGATTCGGTACAGTGCTGTTTTTCGGAACATTGGAAAGAAATGAATCGATAAATAGACCGAAGAGAAGCGTACGGCATGGCCGTACGTTTTTTTCTGCACAGGTCCTTTACCTCAGGAGCACATCCATGATCCGCTCGTAATCATTTCTGGATTCCATATGGCTCAGGACGGATGATATGATATCGTAGCGGTCGGAGATGATTCCATCCACGCGCTGACGCACCATGTTTTTCGCCGTCTTCCGGCTGTTTACCGTCCAGCAGTAGAGCTTTTTTCCCTTGGAATGGATCGCCCTGGTACGCTGTATGCTGATGGAGTTGGACTGTGCCAGAAGGATGCTTCCCGGAAGATTTGCCGGACTTCCGTATGCGAAAAAGTACAGGTATCCACACGCAAGATCGGGAATGGTCCGGTCGATCGAACGGATCAGGTTATAGTTCAGGGAGATCAGGACACAGTCTTCTTCCATATTCCGGTCCCGCACCATCTGTGCGACGTCCTGCGCCATCTTCTCATCCGCGTCAGCTCCCTTAAGCTCCAGATAAAGCTTTGTACGCCCTTTTGCTCTGTCAAGAACCTCGGAGAGCAGCGGAATATGACGCTCCTCCCAGTCCGGTCCCGGCAGGGAGAGCGCACGGACCTCATCCAGGGTCAGCTCATTGATCCTCTGCGTGACGCCGCACATCCGCTTCAGCGTACTGTCATGGAAAATGACATATTCGCCGTCCTTCGTGCGCTGAATATCCGTCTCCAGCGCCGGCGCGCCCAGTCCGATGGCTTTCTCCATTCCTTCAAGCGTATTTTCCGTGTCCAGATCCCCTCCAAGCCGGTGAACGACGGCCTCGATATGTTTGGCGGGGGGAAAGAGATAATTGAAATTCATGTAGGAAAAAGCGACAGCTGCCGACAGGAGCGCAAGGCAGACAAGGGCAGGCCGGCGAAGAGACAGCCTTCTGCCTTTTGCGGCAGGAGGGGACTGAAGTCCATGAAGCATGCAGTGGTAAAGCACTGCTGCCCTGAGCGGGATGATCCACAGGGAAAGAAGAACCGCCAGAACCAGCAGCAGGAGTCCCAGACAGGAAGCGAGGAGAACGAGGATCCTTCTGGGAGGCGCGGGAAGAAATGAGAATACAACCTGCACGAGAAGCGGAAAATACAGAAAGATCCCTGCGCAGACAAGCAGTATCCCGCAGAAAACCAGAACAGAAAGCAGAATCTCCCGGAACACAAACCTCCGGTTCGCCTGAACGAAAGCACGGGTTCTCCGGGCTGCGCTTTTCGGCCTTTCCTGCTTCAGGAGGACGTCGTGGAGAAGAAGCGGATTCTTAAGAATGGGAATGCAGACCAGGAGAAAAGCTGCAAAATACAGGACCGCCGACCACAGCCTTTTGCTGACCAGATAGCGGAGATATCCCGGAATTTCAAAAGGATTCGGGATAAAAGACAGGATGGAAAGCGTAACAAACAGGATCAGCAGGAAATAGGACAGAACGATCGGAACCGCTTCCCTGTAACAGAACAGGCGGATCGACCGGATGCTGCGTACGAGAAGTCCGGAAAGCCTGACCGGGGTCTGATGGAGCAGGGCGTCCGAAAGAAGGATGATGCAGTTCATAATTACGGCAGCGACTCCGAATATGGAGAGAAGCATCAGTATCGTGGCCGCATAACCCTGCCAGGAACGCAGGAAATACAGAAGATTCGAGTTGGTAAGGGCGGCATGTCCCGTGGTAGAGATCAGGGTGGCGCTCAGCAGATCCATCCCGCGCATCGCCGCAAAGACAACAGCTCCGAAGAGGAGTGAAAAAAAGAGCATCCATCCGGGATGGAAGGCCGGAAAGGCCCGCTTCAGCATCCTTTGCGGGAGGCGCTTCAGGGGCAGGATTCTGTGCAGATAAGAGTGCTGTTTAGTCGTCATATGTTCTTTCTCCTGCTGTGTCCGGATGATTCTCCCGCATTTCGCTTTATGGAATCATGATTCCGGATCCATTTTACCACAGATCCCTGGTCAGCGTTTCCCTGATATCAGCAGGAGGATTTCCTGTTCTGTGCTTAAGTTACAGGTCACACCCTGACTGCTTTACGACAGATACAGGGCTCAGGAGCGGCAGATTTTTGGGGTCGGAGCGAAGAAGCTCTGTGCCTGTCAGAAAAGGTGGCCGGGGTGTGACCTGTATCGGCTTATGATACCCTCCCGTCTGCTTCGAAGAAAACATCATGCTGCATTTGCCGGATCTGTGGT
This sequence comes from uncultured Lachnospiraceae bacterium, assembly GCA_905236545.1. Classification (GTDB taxonomy): domain Bacteria; phylum Bacillota; class Clostridia; order Lachnospirales; family Lachnospiraceae; genus Porcincola. The sequence goes on along the minus strand of CAJOQO010000290.1, from coordinate 121 downwards.
AAACTATTGATGTTACGATTCACGGTCCCTCCCCCACAGACCGTGAACCGTCTGCGCTGCCGCGCATCCGTCGCTGCTTCGCAGCTTGTGTTCCCGGTTGTGGGGGAGTTCCCGCTTCGCG
>CAJOQO010000289.1 GCA_905236545.1 uncultured Lachnospiraceae bacterium | reverse complement strand
TGATAGGTTTCCTCCAGAGTGCTGTCTCCGCAGCTGATCACAGCCGTGAGATCCACCTTCACCTTCTGGTCCGGCGTAAGAATCTCTCCCCCGGAGGTAATGACGCTCTCGTCAGCGGACTTCCATTCGATGCGGCAGTCCATGTATTCCTCAGGCAAGGTTCCGTGTGCCTTCGCGGTCTCCAGGATGACCTTCTTCAGAGCGTCAGCCGCCATGGAGGTGAACATCTCACCGTTCTCCTCTCCCGCCATGCTGCCCCAGATGCAGGTGTTATTGTCTCCGACGGCACTGAAGGTCATCACGGCCTCCGGATCCTTATTCTCCTTATGCTGACGGAAGAAGATTCCCTTATAGGTGTTATCTCCGATCGAAAGCGTCACATAATCATAGCCCTTTCCGGAGTCCTTCTTCTCCCAGGCGCCCTCGACGGCGCCGCTGATGCTGCCATCCTCCCCCAGCGTGATGATCTGCGTCTCAAGCATATCCCCGTCCGTCTTGCGTCCATGGTCGATCAGCTCATAGGTGCCTGTCACCTCTTCCATGCCACAGGAGGAAGGCTGTTCACCGATGTACTCATAGACCGCCGTGACCGGCCAGTCATCCTCGTTCATAAACTGCTGGTGAACCCGCACCTCATGCCCTTCCAGCTGAGGCCTGACATCAAACCGCTGGTGATAGACCAGATAACGTCCTCCGTCTGCCGTGTTCATCTGGGAATTGTGTCCGGCTGCCCGCTTTCCGATCTGGTCGTAAAATGCATAGTTGCCGATCAGCTTGATCCCGTATTTATCCCCGTTCCTGCGGTTGTCGGCAGCATTGTTTCCCTCTGCGTCCACATAAGGGCCTGTCACATCCCTGGAGCGGAAAAGGCGCATGTTGTACCCGCCCTCTGCCGCCAGGCCGCCGTACGTGAGGTAAAGATAATAGTATCCCGTTTCCTCATCCCATACGATGTAGGGGCCTTCCCCTGACTGGTGGTCGCCGCCTGCCAGATGAACGCCGAAATACCGGTCCACATAATTGCCGGACGCGTCATCTATGCTGTCGATTCCCGGGTAATACGCCTGTCCTGTCAAAGGATCCAGCTGCAGCAGGAATATGCCGCCTGACCAGGATCCGTAGACCATATACAGATTCTCGCCCGAGGGACTGAAGAAAACACACGGATCGATGGCGTTCGGTGCGTAGAGATGATTCCAGCTTCCGTCCGCGTTGAACCAGCTGTCGCTGATCCCGTCGATCCCGCCTTTCCCGAAGCCAGCCTCCGTGAGGGTCTTCAGGTTCAGGCAGCCGCTGTCCCAGGAGGTATCGCGGGTACTGTTCCCGTCCGGTTCCCCATTCTTCGTGAATCCCGAATAGACAAGCGTCCCGCCATAGCTGTACGGCCCCCCGATCTCCTTCGCCGCAAGAAAGGCGATACAGGAACGTCTCCATGTGGAGGAGAGGCTGACATAAAGAAGATACGCCCCTTCCCCGCCGTCCTTCCATTCATACCAGGGATCCCAGATCAGATCCGGCGCCCAGACCGCGTAGCCTCCTCTGCAGTCACCGTCATCATAGCCTGCCCATTGGAAGGGTTCCGCCAGCTGCTCCTGCAGATCCCCGTAAAACGGCAGGTTTTTCCCTTTTCCATAGTCGATATTCAGCTGCTTCCAGTCAATCAGATCTTCCGAGGAGGCAACAGCCGTGTGGGACCCGAACACATAAAAGGTTCCATCCTTATCCTCGAATACGGACGGGTCATGCACGCAAACCCTTGACGGTGTTTTTCTGTCCGTACTTTCTTCCGTTCTTTCTTCCTCCGTCTTCGTCTGAGCACGCTCTGACTGTTCCGTCTGAGTATTCTCCGGCTGCTCTGTCTGAGCGCTCCCGCCCGGCTCCGTCCGGTCTGTATTCAAAACCGCAGCGCCTGTCACAGATGTCCATACGATCGCGGCCAGCCCGGCGGCCAGCACAACCTTTCCCAATCTCATTCGCAATCTCTCCGTCTGCCTCTCCGTCTGCCTCTCCATCTTTCCGTCTGCCTCTGTTGTTTCCCAGGTATACCAATGTCATTCACCTGTAATGCTTCAGCACCCCCTGGAATTGCTCATGATCCAGTCAGATCAGCCTGCCTGTCTGACGGATCTGAGCGGTTCCAGGGGGCGGACAAACGGTGAAACCGCTCTGTCCGCCCACAGCGAAGAACACGAAGTATTCTGAGCAATGAGAGGCTGAATCGTTACATTCCCTTTACCCGCAGCCTTTACTCAACCGTAAGATTCAGCACACTGCACGCCGGAATCGTGAAGCACAGCTTCCCGTCCTTCAGCACAGCGCCCTCAAACTTCTCAGCCTTCACATGATCCGGATCGTCAAAGGTGTTCTTGTCATGCATGTCTCCGGTCAGGATCCACGCGGTCACCTTCTTCGCGTCATAGCCCGCAATCTCCGTCTCCACCGGGGTGTCCTCCGATACAGAAAGATTGCCGATGGTGATCTGAAGCCGTCCCTCAGCATCGATCGAAGCGGATTCGGACAGGTTCGGAACCATGAATTCCGCTTCCTCTCCGATCCTCTTTGTCTCGATGCAGCTGTTTACAAGCTGCGCGTCCTGATGCTCCCGGAACAGGCGGAACACATGCCAGGTCGGTGTTTTCAGCATCTGCGCTCCCTCGGTCAGGATCACGGACTGAAGCACATTCACCATCTGTGCCAGGCACGCCATCTTCACACGGTCACAGTGCTTGTTGAAAATGTTCAGGGTAACGCAGGCAACCAGCGCATCGCGCATCGTATTCTGCTGATACAGGAAGCCCGGGTTCGTGCCCGGCTCGACAGTGAACCAGGTGCCCCATTCATCGACGATCATGCCAAGCTTCTTCTCCGGATCATACTGATCCATGATCGCTCCGTGCATGCTGACCAGCTCATCCATATAGTTCGCCTTGGCAAGCGTCTTATACCAGGCCTTATCGTCGAAATCGGTCGCACTTCCCTTGATATCCCATCCTTCCGGATGCACATAATAATGAAGCGACAGTCCGTCGGCGTTCCCGTGGAAACGCTCTTCGCAATGCCTGAACAGCGTTTTCAGAACGCCTTCTGTCCACTCGGTATCCGCGATGTTCGCGCCGCAGGCAATCTTCCGGATCCTGTTGTCGGTTTCAAATCCTTTATCCTCGCTGGCGGCCGCCATCATGTCCAACCCATACTGACGGACAAAGGTCTGATAGCGGCGGTATTCATTGGCGTAAAACTCCGGTGTCATATTGCCGCCGCAGCCCCAGTTTTCATTTCCGACTCCGAAAAAGTCCACCTTCCATGGTTCGGGGTGTCCGTTCTTCGCGCGCAGCTCCGACATCGGTGACACGCCGTTGAAGGTCATGTATTCGATCCACTCAGACATCTCCTGAACGGTTCCGCTTCCGAGATTCCCGTTTACATATGTCTCGCAGCCGATCTGGGAGCACAGCTCCATGAATTCGTGCGTGCCGAAGCTGTTGTCCTCCACGACGCCGCCCCAGTGCGTGTTGATCATCCGTTTGCGGTTTTCCTTCGGACCGATCCCATCCTTCCAGTGATACTCATCCGCAAAGCATCCGCCCGGCCAGCGAAGCACCGGAACACGGATCTCTTTCAGGGCCTCGACAACGTCCTTTCTCATCCCGTTGACATTCGGGATATCGGAATCCTCGCCGACATACAGGCCCTCATAGATGCAGCGTCCCAGATGCTCGGAAAAATGCCCGTAGATCTCCTTGTGGATCCTGCCCTCTTTCTGAGCAGCATTGATATAATATTTTGCCATGACAGCTATCCTCCTCCCTGCAGCCACCTTTGCTGCAGATGCCCGACTTCCTGACATCCTGTGGGACGTCATAGGTTGTCTTCTTTGCCGATAAAGGGGCGCCCCTTTCAAAAGTGACTCCCCCATATCTGTAAAACGTACTTTAACCCTTAACCGCGCCCGATGTCATTCCTTCGATCAGATATCTCTGGAAAATCAGATAGATGACCAGAATCGGAATGATGCCGAACATGGAACCTGCGATCAGAAGATCGTAGTTGTTTCCATAAGGCGTCAGCAGCGTATTTAAACCGATCTGCAGCGTGAACTTGTCGGTATCGCGGAATACCAGCATCGGCCACAGCATGTTGTTCCAGGATCCCATCGCGCACAGGATCGCCATCGAAGCAAACGCAGGCTTTGTGATCGGCATCATGATCCTGACCGAGATCCCGTATTCCGTACAGCCGTCGATTCTCGCTGCGTCCAGAAGCTCATGCGGCAGGCTCTGCATATACTGCCGGAAGAAAAAGATCGTGGACGCGGCGCACAGGCCGGGCAGGATAACACCTGCTCTCGTGTTGATGATGTGCATCGCTGTCACTTCCTGATACAGCGGCAGCATCAGAATCTCGAACGGTACGCTCATCGTCGCGATCACCATGAAGAACAGGAAGCCCCGAAGCTTAAACTTGTACATCGTCAGGCCATATGCGACAAAATAGCAGACCAGCAGCGTCAGCACGACAGTCAGGATCGTCAGGATCAGCGAGTTCTTGTACCACATGAAGTACTTCGCCGAATCCACCTTGCTGTTTCCGCCGGCAATCCCGAACAGGTACTTGTAGTTGTCCAGCGTCATCGTGCTGAAATCCCAGTTGATCGCCAGACCGTTCTGAACCAGCTCACGGCCGGGCCTGAATGATGCCAGAAGGCCGGCCACCAGCGGGAACGCGATAAACGTGCAGAGGATTACGAACAGGGCGGTCGCAAAAAAGGAAGCGACCCTGTGGTTGGATTCCATTTTTCTCGGAGCATTCGCAGTATTTGTCATTTTACGCATCCTCCTTCTTAAATGTGCCTGTCGCAATCAGCTGAATCACATTGATGGCAAGCGCGATGATCATCAGAACCATACCAACCGCGCACGCGTAGCCAAGGTCATTCTTCTCGATTCCTCTCTTATACAGGTATCCGACGATCGTCAGACCGATATTCTTCGGGGACGAATTGCCGTTCCACAGCATAAAGCTCTCAAGGAACATGGACAGACCCGCGTAGACCGAGATCGTGACGACATAGATCGTTGTCGGCTTGATCAGCGGGAGGGTCAGATACCAGAACTTCTGCCAGGAATTGGCGCCGTCGATGTCGGCCGATTCGTAGATCGAGCCGTCGATGGCCTTCAGGCCGGATACAAAGTACAGCATGTTGACGCCGGTCCATCTCCACAT
>CAJOQO010000288.1 GCA_905236545.1 uncultured Lachnospiraceae bacterium | reverse complement strand
GCTTCGATAAATCGAGCACAGAATCAAGAACCGCATGGCAACCGCACAGGTAGAAGATCTTTCAGGGAAACGCTTCTCCACAGGGTTTATCAGCGGCAAAACAGAATCAGTCAGCGTTTCCCCGGGAGCCGGGGCAGGTCTGCCTGCGGTGAAAAGGGGGAGCCGGGGATCAGTGTATGCAGAAGAAAGGAGAGACAGATGGAAAAATCAAAGGTTTATTTTACTGATTTCAGAACAGCACAGGGGGTCAGCCAGTGTACAAAGCTTCAGAAGCTGTGCCGCGCGGCCGGAATCGCCGATATTGATTTTGAGAAGAAGTATGTCGCGATCAAGATGCATTTCGGGGAACTGGGAAACTGCGCCTATCTGCGCCCCAATTATGTGAAGGCGGTTGCGGATCTGGTCCGGGAACTGGGCGGAATTCCGTTCCTGACGGACTGCAATACACTGTACCCCGGGAGCCGTTCCAACGCGATTGATCATCTGACCTGCGCCGAGATGAATGGCTTCAACACGATAACGACCGGATGTCACGTTCTGATTGCGGACGGCCTGAAGGGAACGGACGACGTGGAAGTGGAGGTGCCGAACGCGGAGTACTGCAAGAGCGCGCTGATCGGACGGGCACTGATGGATGCCGATGTGGTGATCTCCCTCACTCATTTTAAAGGCCATGAAGCGACAGGATTTGGCGGCGCCCTGAAGAACCTCGGAATGGGCGGCGGCAGCCGTGCAGGAAAGATGCATCAGCACAAAGAGGGGATGCCCCGCGTAGACCGGGAGGCATGCCGCGGATGCAGACAATGCGCAAAGGAATGCGGAAGCGGCGCCATCTCGTATGGGGAAAAGAACAAGGCGTATATCGATCCGGATCTGTGTAAGGGCTGCGGACGCTGCATCGGCGCCTGCGCATTCCACGCGATCGAAAATATCAACGACATCGCCAATGAGCTTCTGTGCTGCAAGATCGCGGAATATTCGCAGGCGGTCTGCCATGGCCGCCCGACGTTCCATATCAGCATGATCATGGATGTGTCGCCGAACTGTGACTGCCACAGTGAGAATGACGCGGCGATCCTGCCGAACATCGGCATGCTGGCATCCTTTGATCCGGTTGCCCTGGATCAGGCCTGCGTTGATCTTGCGCAGAAGGCAGAACCGATTCCGAACAGCCAGCTCGGCGATCATCTTTCGGATCCGGCATGGCACCATTACCATGATCATTTTATGGACAACAATCCCAATGTGCGCTGGAAGGAAACGCTTGCGCACGGGGAGAAGATCGGTCTGGGAACCAGATCGTACGAGCTGCATACGATCCGGTAGGAAACGGCCGGCAGCCTATCCGGCCAGCCAGTAGCTCCAGGCGTTGACGACCTCCGTGCTCAGTTCGGACCAGGGCCAGGTTCTGGAGCAGTTTTCCAGGTTGTTCGGATCATTCAGAATAAAGTTCCCGTCTTCCGCCAGACCGGCGAGCACCATAAAGTGCCCTACGGCAGAGAACTTTCCGATTCCGACGTTGATCAGGACCGGATGTCCTGCCTGGAGTTCGGCACGGATGGTGCCTTCGTCCGGACTGATCTGAGAGCAGCGGATCGGATGATTCGGAAATGCATTGGTGACCAGGCTCCATGAGGTTCCCTGCCCGGGAACCCAGAAGCCTGAATTCTCTGAGAAGGCAAACATATCCTTTGGGTTGATCGATTCATCTCCGGTCAGACCCAGGCCGATCATGGCCATGCAGGTCGGGGCGCACCCGGTCAGTCCGCCGGGGCCTCCCCCGTACCAGATGTATCCCCAGCGCCAGTCCCACTGCATCAGGAGGGGAACCAGTCCTTTCACATCATCGCCGAGAAGCGGAAGAAGCGCCTGACGTTCTTCGTCTGTATAGGTGAAGGTCTCCGGGGAAGAGACATCGTGTCCGTAGAGATACAGGAAGTGGATCACATTCGGGTTGCCTTCCGCGTGGGAGATCACGTAGGGCATGAAACGCCCCTCCATCTCAGTCTTTACCCATTCGTATTCTCCGGCCACCTGCTCATTGGTGAGGGTGCTGTGGGAGCCCAGGATGGAGAGCATCTCATCGTCAGGAAGAATCTCCGTCCGGTCTCCGAAGCTGATAAATGTGCCGGGAGGAGGCGCAGCGGAATCTGAGCCGGAAGCGGTTCCGGATGCCGTGCCCTGCCCGGAGGATGCTTCGGAGCCGGATCCGGCGGCAGGGATCCTCTCATCCGCGCCGAAACCGGCAAGCGCGTAAGAAGATTCATCCGCCCGGACGCCGGCCGGGAGGGCAAAAAGAAGAACAGCGCAGGCTGCCGCGCAGGCTATGCCGCGGCTCATGATGCGGAATCCTCTGCAGGCGGCCCGGGATACGCCAATCATACATTTCATAAGATCACTGCTCCTGGAAAGGTCTTCGTGTTATTCCACGGGGTGCTGAATCATTACCATCAGTATATCATATTCTGAATAACCAGCCAAAAGCCGGTTACGGATTGTTCCGCGCAAAATCGGAATCGTGGCTGCAGGTTTGCGATGGGGAAGCCATCCGCAGGCCGGGGCATACGTTACAGATCACGGCAGGATTCTGCAGGCCGGGGCATACGTTACAGGCCAGGGTGTGACCAGCAGCGAACAGCAACCTTTTTTCTTTACAATTCATATATGGTTCCATAAAATAGAGATATCGTAAACGCAATACACCATTGCGTTTGCGTTCAGGATAAACCGTCTCTTTACCGGGGCAGCCTGAGAATGGACGGAGGCAGACCTGAGACGGATCAGGAGATACGGTTGAGCGATACAGGAGAGGAATCAGGAGAAACACGATGAAACCATATGCACAGATGACAAAGCAGGAACTGGAAGGGCTTCAGAAGAAACTGAAGGCGCAGTATAAGAAGGCGCAGGAGCTGGATTTGAACCTGAATATGTCAAGGGGGAAGCCCAGCATTGCGCAGCTTGATCTTTCGATGGGGATGATGGATGTACTCAATTCCGAGTCGGATCTTCGCTGCGAAGACGGGACGGACTGCCGCAATTATGGTGTGCTCGACGGGATTCCGGAAGCTTTGCAGCTGATGGCTGATATGATGGAAGTTCCGAAGGATCATCTGATCATCTATGGAAACAGCTCCCTGAATGTGATGTACGATCAGATCTCCAGATCGTACAGCCATGGCGTCATGGGCAACACCCCGTGGTGCAAGCTGGACAGGGTGAAGTTTCTCTGCGTGGTTCCGGGCTATGACAGACATTTCAGGATCACGGAATATTTTGGGATCGAGAATGTCCCGGTACCGATGCTTTCCACAGGCCCGGATATGGATCTTGTGGAGAAGCTTGTGTCGGAGGATGAGTCCATCAAAGGAATCTGGTGTGTTCCGAAGTATTCGAATCCGACGGGTACTTCCTATTCGGATGAGACGGTGATGCGTATGGCCCGCCTGGAGCCGGCCGCAAAGGATTTCCGGATCTACTGGGACAACGCCTACACCGTACATCATCTGTATGACATGGATCAGGACCGCGTGATCGAGCTGCTGGCGGAATGCAAGCGTGCCGGCAATCCGGATCTTGTGTATAAGTTTGCGTCAACTTCCAAGATTTCCTTCCCGGGAAGCGGAATTGCTGCTCTTGCGGCGTCGCTGAACAATCTCGAGGACATCCGCAGACAGCTGAAGGCCCAGACGATCGGGCATGACAAGGTGAATCAGCTGAGGCATGTGCGGTTCTTCGGAGACATCCACGGGATGGTGGAGCATATGAAAAAACATGCTGACATCCTGCGTCCGAAATTTGAGGCTGTGGAGGAGATCCTCAGCCAGGAGCTGGGCGGCCTTGAAATCGCGGAGTGGACATCGCCCAAGGGAGGGTATTTCATCTCCTTTGATACGATGGATGGCTGCGCGAAAGAGGTTGTGAGCAAATGTGCCAAGGCGGGCGTGGTTCTGACGCCCGCCGGGGCAACCTGGCCGGGGGGACACGATCCCCATGATTCCAATATCCGGATCGCGCCGTCCTTCCCGCCGCTGGAGGATCTGAAGACAGCCGCGAAGGTGCTTGCTCTGTGCACAAAGCTTGCGGCAGTGCAGAAGCTGCTGGAGGGAAGGAAAGAGGAGCAGGAAGCGTGAGGGGATAAAAAGGAGCCGGAGCAATACCGGAACAGTGCGGGATGCGGATCGGAAGGAAGCGCTGAATGCGGCACAGAGAGGAAGTTCCTATGAGCAGCGAAAACTCTCATAAAAAGCATGTTATCAGTATAACAGCAAGGACATGTTTCAGGATCGGGATCACACTGTTTCTGGTATACCTGGCGGTGATCCTTTGGAAGCCTCTGCTTGGGCTCCTCGGGAGGATACTCACTGCGGCAGCGCCGCTTTTACTTGGATTTGCGCTGGCATACATCGTGAATATCCTGATGAGATTCTATGAGAAGCACTATTTCAGGAAGAGGGCTGGCGCGCCCTGGGTCGGAAAAACGAGGAGGCCCGTATGCCTGATCGGCGCGCTTGCCACCATTCTTGGAGCGATTATCCTTCTTCTCTATATCGTCCTGCCGCAGCTTGTCAGCGCGGTTTCTTTGATTACACATAAGATTCCGGGCCTTCTGGAGGATCTTTCCAGGAATGAGAAGATTATGCATTATCTCCCTGAAGAGGTTCAGAAAGCGATCCGCAGCCTGGACTATAAGGCTATGGTGCAGGGAGTCTTACGATTCCTGTCAGACGGCGTAAGCGCTGATACAGGGAAGGCCTGGGGACTGTCCAGCCTGACCGGACTGGTCGGTTCACTGACCTCGAGATTCATGATCGGATTCATGGGGTTCATTTTTTCCATCTATATTCTGGTTGGAAAGGAAAAGCTGTCGTCCCAGTTCGGCAGACTGTTTAAGAGTTATCTGGGGCAGGGCTGGACGCACAGGATCTCCCCGGTTTTTTCGGTTGCGAACGGGTGTTTCCACAGCTTTATCGTCGGCCAGGTCACGGAAGCCATCATTATCGGTGTGCTCTGTGCGGCCGGGATGTGGATCTTCCGCCTTCCGTATGCCGCGATGGTCGGAACGGTGATTGGCGTCACGGCGCTGATACCGGTTCTTGGCTGCTATCTGGGTGCGATTATCGGGGCACTGATGTGTCTGTCCGTAAGTCCGGTCAAGGCCATAGAGTTTCTGATCTTCATCTTTGTCCTTCAGCAGCTGGAGGATAACCTGATTTACCCCCGTGTGGTGGGAACCTCTCTGGGCCTTCCGGGGATCTGGGTGCTGGCTTCCGTTACGATCGGCGGCGGGATCGGCGGAATCTTTGGAATGCTGCTGGCGGTTCCGATCTGCGCGACGATCTATCAGCTTGTGAAGAGAAATGTACAGAACCGGGAAAAGGAAAACAGCAGGTGCCTTACGGCCGCGGATGTGGTCAGCAGGATGAAGGAAAATGCGAATGAGTGAGGATAAGCCTCATAACTGCGTTGTCCTCAGGCGGCGCAGCCAGGGAATCCGGAATACACTGCGGATGAGGGATGACAGAGTGGAGAACGGAGCGGACAGATGACAGTGAAGGAATGGCTGGCAAAGCACTGCGCGGAAGCGGGATATGCGGATCCCTGCTCGGAACGGGATCTGTCCTCCGGCATCCGGGTGCGTGTGAAGAAGGGCGGCGCAAGGAGCCTGAAGGCCGGCGGCGCCTGGATCTATGACAATGAGATAGACCGTCTGGAAGGAACCGGCCTTGCCCCGGATCAGGGGAGGACGGATGCTGCGGCCGGCATGGCGTCAGATCCGTTTTCGCCGAACGGGCTGCGCGCCGGTGATATTGTCAGGGTGGCTGACTTTGACGGATATCCGCTGGGATTCGGATGCATCAATCCTGCATCGAAGATCCGTATCCGGATGCTTTCCCGTTATGAAAAGAACGGATTCACGCCTGCATTTCTCAGACAGCGGGTGAGAGATGCCTGGTCGTACCGTAAGGCCGTTATGGGCAGCGATGCGTCCTGCTGCCGCCTGATCTTCGGAGAGGCGGACTGGCTGCCGGGAATCACGGTGGACAGGTTTTCGGATGTGCTGGTGATCGAATCGCTTGCCCTGGGGACGGACCGCCTGAAGGAGCTGATCCTGCTGGATCTGATACAGATTCTGGAGGAGGACGGCATCCGGATCCGGGGAATCTTCGAGCGCAGCGACGCGAAGGTGCGTCAGCTGGAGGGGATGGAACGAAGGAAAGGCTTCATCGGTCCGGAATTCGATACGATGGTTTCGATTACGGAAAACGGCATCCGCTATACTGTGGATGTGAAGGACGGACAGAAGACGGGCTTCTTTCTGGATCAGAAATATAACCGCAGGGCGGTCGGGACGCTTGTCAGAAATCTTGCGGGTGCCATGCATACGTCGGATCCTGCCGCACCGGAGGGGACAGATGGGATCACTGTTCTCGACTGTTTTACGCACACAGGGTCATTTGGCCTGAATGCGGCTGCGGCCGGAGCAAAGAGGGTGCTCAGCGTCGACGCGTCGGAGTATGCCATCGCCACAGCCCGGGAAAATGCGGCCGCGAACGGCCTTGCCGACAGGATCGATTACCTTGCGGCAGATGTTTTTGAACTTCTTCCAAAGCTGGAGAAGGACGGCAGGAGGTTCGATGTGGTCATACTGGATCCGCCTGCCTTTACAAAGTCCAGACAGGCGACAAAGAACGCCGTAAAGGGATACCGCGAGATTAACCTTCGCGGCATGCGGCTGGTGAAAGAAGGGGGCTTTCTTGCGACATGCTCCTGTTCGCATTTTATGGAGGAAGAGCTCCTGAAGAAAACGCTTCGCGAAGCGGCCAGAGGAGCCGGAAAGCGGCTTCGTCAGACAGAATTCCGCACACAGGCCCCGGATCATCCGATCCTGTGGGGTGACGGGGAGTCCTATTACTTAAAGTTTTTCCTCTTCCAGGTGGTGACGGAACGGTGACGGGCTCCTTCCTGGTGAAATGCAATACGGCTGCCGTATGGAGAGATGGAGGGGTGTCAGGTTGTGAAAACGTTCAGGAATTCTTCAAAACCATCTGCAGGATTTCTTTCGAAGTATACCAGCCTTGAGAAATCCTGGGTCGTCTATGATATCGGCAATTCCGCCTTTACGCTGCTTGTGACAACGCTGATCCCGATCTGGTTCAATGCGCTGTGTGAGAGGGCAGGCATGAGCAGTATCGACTATCTTGCCAGCTGGAGCTTTGCCACCTCGCTCGCGACGATCTTTATGATTGCTGCAGGTCCTGTTTTCGGGGCCCTGGCCGACCATAAGGGCTATAAGAAGCTGCTCTTTACCGCCGTGCTGATCCTGGGAACGGTAAGCTGTGCGCTTCTGGGGATCATCGGCATATTGCCGCTGCAGGCATCGGTGGTATGGATCGTTTATCTTGTCATCTATGTCATCGCGAAGGTCGCGTACCAGACTTCGCTGGTTCTGTACGATTCGATGCTGGTCGATGTGACGGAACCGGAACGCATGGATCTTGTTTCCTCCAATGGATACGCCTGGGGCTACATCGGTTCCTGTATTCCGTTCATTGCCGCGCTGGCGCTTTATCTGTGCGGTACGAAGGGGATTCTTCCGATGCATATTGCGATCCTTCTGGGATTCGTCCTGACTGCCGTCTGGTGGTATGCGGTCACGATTCCCTTGCTGCGGCTCTACCGCCAGAAGTATTATATCGTTTCAAAGGACTCCTACATAAAGGAAAGCTTTGCGCGGATCGGCCGGACGCTGAAAACCCTGGCGAAGGAAGAGCGCAAGGTGCTGCTGTTCCTGCTGGCTTTTTTCCTCTATATTGACGGTGTGTATACGATCATCGACGAGGCGGTGGCGATCGGAACGGCGCTTGGCCTGAATCAGGTTGGCCTGCTCGTTGTTCTTCTGCTGACGCAGATTGTCGCGTTCGTCTTTGCGCTTCTTTTCGGAAAGCTGTCTGAGAAGTATTCCACGATTACATTGATCAGCATCTCGATCCTCGGATACTTTGCCGTCGCGATCTACGCGCTGTTTATGAAAACGCTCTGGCAGTTCGGGATCATGGCTTTTGTAGTCGGAATGTTTCAGGGAGCGATCCAGGCACTGTCCAGATCCTATTATGCAAAGATCATTCCGCCGGACAACAGCGGTGAATTCTTCGGCATCTATGATATCTGCGGAAAGGGAGCTGCCTTCGTCGGCACCATGCTGATCGGTATCACGACAAAGCTTACCGGCAGCGTAAACATCGGCGTCGGCACCCTTGCCTTCCTGTTCATCGGCGGTCTGATCCTGCTGCGCGTTGCGGACAGGACACGATGAAAAGGTGTCAGGGACTTTTCATCATCCCTTTAATCCTCTGGACTGACGATCCATGTCTTCGACAACAATGTCATAGATCTCACCGAGTGATCTGCAGTATTCGAGCACCTTCCAGGGCTCGTTCGTGTGATAATGGATCTTGATCGGATCGCCGTCTCCACCAACTGCCAGCAGGCAGTCGCCTTTGAAATTCTCCCTGAAGTAATCGGCAACTTCATCCTCGTCCAGATCATCGCCATCGATCAGAAGCTGTGTATCATATCTGTATTCCAGCATAGCATGTCCTCCTCTTTTTCTGTCAGGACTGATGGTTTCAGAAACGCCATGATTGTACTTCGAAGGTTCCAAACTGTCAATCATTGGCAGAGGCGAAAACAGGGTTGACAGGAGTGTGTGGAGCAGGTATACTGGGACTATAAAGATTGCACACAATCAAATTTCAAGCAACTAACAGGCCGCAGGGGCGTTCAGCCCCGGCACACCCGGCTGAATGCCGGACTGCGATGTGATGATAGCCGGAGGAGGAAGGCCATGGGGAACAGAGTGGATATAGCGATCATCGGAACCGGGCCGGCAGGAGTGTCTGCGGCGATTACGGCGACGGTCAGAAACAAGAGCGTGATGCTTCTGGGAAGCGCGGATCTTTCCGACAAGGTTTCGAAGGCTCATGCGATTCAGAATTATCCGGGACTGCCTGAGATTTCGGGAGCGGATCTGGCCCGGCACTTTGCAGATCATCTGAAGCGGATGAATATTCCGGTTACTGACCGGAAGGTAACGATGATCTATGCAATGGGTGATTACTACAGTCTGCAGATTGACAATGAGTTTGTGGAAGCGACGACGGTGATTCTTGCGACAGGGGTAAGCTTCGGCAAACCATTTCCGGGCGAGGATGAGAATCTTGGCCGGGGAGTAAGCTACTGTGCGACCTGCGACGCGGCTCTGTACCGGGGCAGGGAGGCCGTGGTGGTCGGATATGCGCCGAAGGAGGAAGCGGATGTGCGCTTTCTTGCCGAGATGGCAGACAGGGTGATCTATATTCCGGTTTATAAAAAAGAAGAGACGGCCGCTATGGCGGAAGATCTGTTTCCGGACCGTCCCAATGTGGAAGTGAGGAAATGCAGGCCGCTTTCCATTGCGAAGAAAGAGTCTAAGATGGTGCTTGTGACAGATGATGGCGCAATTGAGACAGACGGGATCTTTCTTCTGAGGGAGAGCGTCTCGCCGGGGAAGCTGGTTCCGGGGCTTGAACTCGACGGGAACCATGTGAAGACGGACAGGAAGATGGCTACGAACCTGCCGGGACTGTTTGCGGCAGGGGATATTACCGGAACTCCGTATCAGTATGTGAAGTCTGCAGGCGAGGGAAACGTTGCGGCGCTCAGCGCGGTTTCCTATATCGACAGCCTGAAGAAATGATAAGGTTCTGCCGGCCATTGGCAATCAAGGATCAAACATCTGAAAGTGCTTTCAGGGAGGAGGAAAGAAAATGAGTGTAAAGAAGATTGACAGCCCCGAGTTTCAGGACGCCATCAGGAGCGGCGTTGCGGTAGTGGACTTTAACGCAACCTGGTGCGGTCCGTGCAGGATGCTTGCGCCGGTTCTGGAAGAGCTTTCTGACGAGATGGCCGGGAAAGCGGCATTTTACGCGATGGACGTGGATGACAACCCGGACGTCGCTGCCTCGTTTGGAATCAATTCCATTCCGTATGTTGCGGTATTCAAGGATGGCCAGAAGGCGGACGAACAGATCGGGTTCGTTCCGAAACCGCAGCTGCAGGCATTTATCGAAAGAAATCTGTGATTCCGAAAGATTGTTTTTGCGCATTCTTATGCTGAATCGTGAGTCATCATACGCCGGATCTGTGTTATCATAGATCCGGCGTATTTTTCGTTGCTGTTACGCGCTTAACCGACAGCGTGCTTTGGTATGGCGTCGCACCCCGGCCCATCTTTTCTGACAGCCACAGGGGTTCTGATACAAGCCGCCCCTGATCACCAATCGGCAGCCACAGGGGTTCCTTCGCTCCGACCCCCGAAAGTCTGCCGCTC
>CAJOQO010000287.1 GCA_905236545.1 uncultured Lachnospiraceae bacterium | reverse complement strand
GGACACATCCCTGAAATACAGGACACATCCCTGAAATACAGGACACACCCCTGAAAGAGAATGGGGATGTCGGGTGCAGGACGGAAAAACCGGGATATGGGAACCTGCCGGCGGCAGCTGCGTGGAGAATGCAACACGAGCATAAGTGACTGTGTGAAAACACCGTGATTCAGAGCGGTCAGCGAAGGATTCTTTGGCGCTTGCGTCAATTGCATAGAACGACCGGGCGGCATACAATCGACCTTAAAGAGACTCACATTCCGTGGGTCTCTTTTTGCTTTTTGTTCCGGCGGCGGAGCCGGTGTTTTTCCGGCCGGAAGACCGGTGAGCACCGCTGAGACAGCTTGCCGTTCACCATTGACAGAAGCGGGAGTTACCCTGCCGGGAGGTATCCATGAGAGGAGGTTCCGCATGCAGACAGGTGAGGTTCTTGCCGGAAAATACCGGCTTACCCGCCGTCTTGGAAAAGGCGGGGAAGGGAGTGTTTATCTTGCGGTTCATCTTCAGACTGAGATGTTCTGGGCGATTAAGGAGATTCCGTGGAAGGAGGAGGAGACGGATGGGGCTGTCTGTCATGAGCTGCAGATGATGAAGCAGCTGAAGAACCGGCATCTGCCTCAGATCATAGATGTTCTCAGGCAGGGAGAGAGTGTGTTCCTTGTTATGGAGCATGTCCGTGGAATACCGATGGACCGAAGACTGAAGAGGGATCAGGTGCTTTCGTTCCGGGAGGTTCGGGATGTTGCGGAGCAGGTAACGGAAACGCTCTGTTATCTGGAGAGCAGGCCGAGGCCTGTCTGCCATCTGGATATCAAGCCTTCGAATCTGATCCTTCAGCCGGACGGACTGATCAGGCTGGTTGACTTTGGTTCAGCCTGGAAAGAAAAGGAACAGAGGAAGAGAACGGGGACAGATGGTTACGCGGCGCCTGAACAGTACAGGGAGGATAGCCCTGAGCCCGATGTCAGGACAGACATTTACGGACTTGGCGCAACGCTTTACCGTATGCTGACTGGCAGGATCTGGTCTGAGGCATCGCGGGAGGAAGGGATACCGGACTGTCCGGCAGAGTGGTCGGGCCTTATTCTCAAATGTCTGCGGGAGGATCCTGATCAGCGGTATCAGAGCGCTGCCCTGCTGCGGGACGCCATGGGAAGACTGAGGAAGAAGGAGAAACGGGAGAGGGGAAGGCGGCAGTTCCTTGCGGCGCTTGCGATGGCATTTCCGTCGGCTGCTCTGTGCATCAGCATCCTTCCGTCGACGATCGACCTTTCCGCGGATGAATCATGGAACTATGAAAAGCTTATCAGCGAGGCTGCGGTCGTAAGCGCTGAGGAGAGTTATTCGTTCTACAGGAGGGCGGTATTTCTCGAGCCGGACAGAAGCGACGCATATCTGCATTTTCTCTCTGACGCACAGATGGATGGAGATCTGTCGGAGGAGGAGGAGATTTTTCTGAGAGATATGCTTCATACGGTACGGCCGGGAACGGAATCCACCTACGAGGAGCTGCTGGCTGCGAAGCCTTCCGCATATCTGGAGACAGCGCTTGAGATTGCCCTGGCCTACTGGTACAGCAGTTCGAGGGAGGACAGCAGGAGAATCGCTCTTGGATGGTTTGACAAGGCGCTGGAGGCCGGTGAGAACCTTGAAGAAGACAGCGGGCATGATCTGCCCGGAAGAGGAGATGATTCCGGCCGGGAGAAGGCGGAGGAACAGAAAAGGGAAGCGGAGCTGTACTGCGCCCTTGGGAAGGCTCTGGAAAAGATACGGTCTCCGAAGGAGAATGGGGGACCTTCAGGCGCTCTGGAATACTGGGAGAATCTGAACCGGATTCTGGAGGCTCAGAAAAACGGTTCGGGGCTGAAGGAACCGTTCACCCGGCTCAGGTTTATCAAAGAATCGCTGGATACCATTACGTTTCTGGCTGCTGATCTGGGCCGGTCGGGAATCAGCAAAGAGGAGATAAACCGCCGGATCCGGGAACTGACGGATATGGCGGAACGGGTGAAGGTTTCTGCTTCACCCGGCAGGATGCGTGATGAGATGCTGGAAGAAATCAGGGGATCCGGTGAAACTGCGCTGGAGGCTGCTGATCATGGAACAATACATAGAACGTCAGGAGGAGAAGGATGAACAGAATGAAAAGATCGGTCTGTGCGGTGATGATGGTGGTGCCCCTGCTTTTCTGTGCGGGTCCAATATTTCTTTCCTATGCCATTCCTTATGCCATGGAGACGGAACCTGGGAAGAACTGTCCGAATGAAACCCTGCCGGTTTTGACGGCAGCTGCCGGGGCTGCTGTGTCCGGCCCGGATCAGGCTGTTTCTCAGAAACCGGATTCTCCGAAAAAAAGTGATCCGGAAGGCGGGAGCGGTTCGGAGAGTGAGAGCGATTCGGAGAGTGAGAGCG
>CAJOQO010000286.1 GCA_905236545.1 uncultured Lachnospiraceae bacterium | reverse complement strand
GTTTTGCTCATCAGGAGGGTGGGTTGCTCATACGAACCTTGATTCTGTGCTTCGATAAATCGAGCACAGAATCAAGAACCGCATGGAAAACGCACAGGTAGAAAATGTTTTGTTTCAAAACAATTATTATGCTTGACGATTCTCTGCGCAAAGGTTATGATGCTTTAAACCGTTGATGAAGAGTAAGTAAGGAAACCGTTCTTTCTTCAGAGAGCTGCCGGCCGGTGCGAGACAGTGTCAGACATTTCCCGAATGGACTTCAGAGGGCGAGCGGAAAGGGATATGATCTTCCCGAGTATGTGAGACGGAGCCTGTCTCTCCGTGATCAAAAGACGGCGTATAATGGTACGCATGAGTGGGCATGTCATACATGCCAAGCCGGGTGGCACCGCAGGATTGAGGATTCAACCCTGTCCCAGCAGAAACGTTGGGACAGGGTCTTTTTTGTTCTCCCTGTCCCCGAACCACTCACAGGAAAGGAGCAACACTATGACACAGAAAAACAGGATCCCTTACAAAATCTATCTGGAAGAACAGGAGATGCCGCAGTCCTGGTATAATCTCCGGGCCGACATGGTCAATAAGCCTGCCCCTCTGCTGAACCCGGGCACCGGAGAGCCATTGAAGGCGGAAGAACTGACTCCGATCTTCTGTGAAGAACTGGTACAGCAGGAACTGGATATGGAGCATGCGTATATCAGCATTCCCCAGGAGATCAGAGATTTTTACCGGATGTACCGTCCTTCGCCTCTGGTTCGCGCGTACTGTCTGGAAGAAAAGCTGCAGACGCCGGCAAAGATCTATTATAAGTATGAAGGAAACAACACCAGCGGTTCCCATAAGCTGAATTCTGCCATTGCCCAGGCGTATTACGCAAAAAAGCAGGGGCTGAAGGGCGTAACCACGGAGACCGGTGCAGGTCAGTGGGGTACCGCGCTTTCCATGGCATGCTCCTACTTTGATCTGGACTGTAAAGTATATATGGTTAAGGTTTCTTATGAGCAGAAGCCGTTCCGCCGTGAAGTCATGAGAACCTACGGCGCCTCCGTGACACCTTCCCCGTCCGATACGACCGATGTCGGAAGGGCGATCCTCAAAGAGCATCCCGGGACAACAGGAAGCCTTGGATGCGCAATCTCCGAAGCAGTCGAGGCCGCTACCCGGAATGAAGGGTACCGCTATGTGCTCGGCAGCGTCCTGAACCAGGTTCTGCTCCACCAGTCAGTCATCGGTCTGGAAACCAAGGCGGCCCTTGATAAATACGGAATCAAAGCGGATATGATTATCGGCTGTGCAGGCGGAGGATCCAACCTCGGCGGTCTGATCGCCCCGTTTATGGGGGAGAAGCTCCGCGGAGAGGCAGATTACCGGATTATCGCTGTAGAGCCGGCGTCCTGCCCCAGCTTCACACGCGGAACCTATGCCTATGACTTCTGCGATACCGGTATGATCTGCCCGCTCGCGAAGATGTATACCCTTGGTTCCTCGTTCATCCCGGCGCCGAACCATGCCGGCGGCCTCCGGTATCACGGGATGAGTCCCATCCTCTCCCAGCTGTACGATGACGGCCTGATGGAGGCAAGATCCGTCAGACAGACCGATGTGTTTGAGGCTGCCGAAAAGTTTGCCAGAGTAGAGGGAATCCTTCCCGCGCCGGAGAGCTCTCACGCGATCTGTGCAGCGATCGACGAAGCGATAAAGTGCAGGGAAACCGGTGAAGAAAAGACCATCGTATTCGGTCTTACCGGTACCGGATATTTTGACATGACGGCATATGAGAAGTTCCACGATGGACAGATGGAGAACTATATCCCCACCGATGAGGAGATCGCCGCGAGCATCGCGCGTCTTCCCAGGCTGAACTAGTACCCCGAACAAATACGGTGCTGTGCAGACTGCACAGCACCGTATTTTCAGATCATGTTTCTTTCTTAAAGCTCGTCCCCAACAGGGAATACCCGTCCTTTCCCTTCGCCTTTGTCTGATAAAGGTACCGGTCTGCCGCCTTATACAGATCCTCGTAGGAAGGATAGCTTCCGTCATTGATCGCTCCGCCGATGCTGACTGTCACATAAACATCATCCTCAACGCTGACCATGACTTTGTGAATCTCCTGATTCAAGTGCTCAAGCCTCCTGCTGCTCACATCATAATCGACCATCCCGGACGCATAGATGATAAACTCATCCCCGCCCATCCGCATGACGATATCGGACTGCTTGAAGGAAGACTGCAGGGTTGCTGCAACCTGTTTCAGCACCTCATCTCCTTTCTGGTGTCCGTACCGGTCGTTGACCAGTTTAAAGTCATCAATATCGATAATCAGAAATGTACCTGATTCCCGCCGTTCGACACAATTGCGGATCAGCTGCGTACCTCCGGCCCGGTTATAGATCCCGGTCAGGGGGTCATGCTCCGCAACGACCTGTGTAGACTGTCTCATATGGACAGCCCTGATCCTGGCATGTGCATAATAAACAGAAAACACGCCCGCCAGGAAAGTAACGGACACGATCCGGATCAGATTCTGATCCCGGACGAAAGGCTCAAGAACAGTCTGGTTCCGGAAAAGAGCGAAGGCTCCGGCAATTAAGACAATGACCAGCAGGTGCCATGGCTTGTCAAGAATCAGGGATGGAAGCAGCACCAGCAGGATCAGAAACAGAAAAGCGGACTGCTTCGTTCCGGGCAGGTATTCAACAAAAGCTGTCAGGATCAGGATTCCCAGGATCACCAGCTCCATCTCGAGGGTGATCCCGTTTTTCAGATCAGGCCAGTTCATGAAGCTGAAGGCAAGGAAGAACAGGAAAATACAGCTTCCGATCACCGCCTCATATCTTACATGGCCAAACACTGCCTTCTCCAGAATGATCAGCAGAAGACTGTTCATAAGCCCGATCGACAGAATCATCCGCAGAGCTTTCGAGTTCTCGCTCCTTGCAATCTCCTGACCGGCATCTATCGTCAGGTAGTCTTTGATCTGATCCAGGTATTTTCCCATGATTCAACCTGCTTCCCTGATATGTTTAAGAATCGTTACTATTCACGGCCGGATCTGAGTCTTTGTACCTGACGCGTCAGGCTTGCCTGTAAGCGGCAGTACAAAACTCAGATCATGGCCGCGAAGCGGGAACTGTCAATCAGCTAGTCTCCCGTCTCACACGGGATATCCTCGCTCCGGTGGAGAAATCTCTGAAGCGATACGTCAAGAGGCTCTGGCTTAAAGAAATAGTATCCCTGCACCAGGTCACATCCGATCTCTTCCAGGAAGTGAAGCTGTGCCTCTGTCTCAACACCCTCCGCAAGCGTGCTGACACCAACATCTCCGCATACCCTGACCATCGCTTCGAGGATCTTCCTGTTCGCACCGTTGTTTTCATCCAGATGGCGGATGAGCTCCATATCGAATTTGATCCGGTCGACCTCATACTGGCTCAGCACATTCAAGGACGAATACCCGCTGCCGAAATCATCGATCCACAGCCGGAAGCCGTTTGCGCGGATCTGCTTCAGAGCATTCCTGAACTGCTCCGTTCCTTCTGCGATATCCTGTTCCGTGATCTCAACGATAACACTGTCCGCAGGAACATCATACTTTTGCGTAATCTCTTTCAGTCTGGCCGGTATGTTAACATAATCAAAATCATGCGCGCAGAAGTTCACGGATACCGGAACCAGCGGAAGTCCTTTTTCTTTCCTGATCCCGTATTCCCGGCAAACCTCCTCCAGCATATACAGATCCAGCATATGCAGGCGGTGATACCTGGAAAGGATATACACAAACTCATTCGGAGCAATCATCCCCCGAACGGGATCGATCCATCTTGCCAGCGCCTCCAGCATGGCGATCTTTCCCGTCTTCAGCCGGATAATCGGCTGATAGTAGACCTTGATCCAGTGCTGTTCCAGTGCAGTCTTGAAGCTGTCCAGAATGTACTGCTCTTTCCAGTAGGTCTCGTCATTCTCCATAAAGTAGGTATGTTCGGTTCTGTCTCCTTCCTTTCCGCCGCGCTTATGCTCATACATGATCTTATCCGCGCGCCGCACCGTATCGGACACGGACCGGTCGATCCTCGGGTCAAAGGTTGCGATTCCCATCGCGGTATGAACCCGCTCCCACTCATTCTCCACAGATGAATTGATCTTATCGCTCTCACTGTAGAAAAGATCCGTCAGCCCGGCACGTCTCTCATAGTCTTCATTCAGAAGAACCGCGGCGAATTCATCCCCGCCCACACGGAAGACGGCACTGTGCCTGAACACAGCGCAGATCAGACGGCTGGCTGCCTTCAGATACTCATCGCCCTTATCATGCCCGTACCTGTCATTGATTCCCTTCAGGTCGTCACAGTCGAACACGCCAACCGCAAACTGCGTCTGTTCCGAATGATCTATCCCGTCCTGCAGTTCCTGCACATAAGAAGCAAACGCCGCTTTGTTCCTGATCCCGGTCAGAGAATCCCGGGTCGCAAGCTCGCTCATGGCATCCGCATACTCCTGAGAGTTCAGCAGCTCCTTCATGGTATAGTTCAGGCGGTCTACCATCTCATTCATCTGGATCGTGATATCGCCGATCTCATCATTACGGTATACCGTGGCCCGGTAGTCCAGATCTCCGTCGGAGATGATCTTCATATCCCGTCCCAGCAGTTCCATCGGATAAGTAATATTCGTAGCAACCCTGTTCGCGGAAAGGGCAGCAAACACTGCGATCAGCAGAATGATCCCGACGAAAGTCAGATACGCATACACGATGGTTCTGTCCGTCTCCCGTATGCTGTCCCGGATGATGCTCGTCGGTACGGACACGCACAGCGTCCATCCGATCCTTTTTATGGGAATGCAGACAAAGACCGCATCGTTCTTCTCCATGATCCCATCCGGCTCTGCCAGCAGCTCATCAACCTCTTTTTTCGACAGGCCGGTATACTCGTCAACGCTTTTATTCTCCGCGTCAGGAGTGATGATCCCTCCATCCCTGTCCAGGGCAAAGGAGAACGCTCCCTCGCCCAGATCGATCGACAACAGTTCATCGTAAAGTCCCGTGATGTCAAAATCTGCGCAGTCAACCCCCATGACCTCACCATCCGCATTGCGAAACGGGGATGCTACAGTAATCGTAAGGCCGCGTCCCATAGAATCGACATACAGGCCGGTATAGAACACGCCGTCTTCCTTCAGCCCCTGCTGATACCATCCTGACTGGAAATAATCATAAACCAGCTCTGAGCCTTCCTCCGGAACAGACAGATAGGACCACCTGTCATAGGAAGCGAGCAGTCCGTTTTTTGTTCCCGCATAGACCGTTGTGATCAGATTCTCATTTGCTTTGGCAATCGGCTCCCAGACCTGCTCCAGATTGCTGAAAAACAGCAGCTCATCCCTGAAGTCGTCCGCCTTCATGTCTTCCCCGGCAAATGCTCTTGTGAGGGCATATTCTTTTGTATCCCGGGGTTGATCGAATATCCTCCCGCGCGCGATCATCTTCTTCTCGTCCGCATACATGTTCCCGAGATAATCCGTCACAAACTCTATGTATTTTTCATAGTGCTCCAGCCTTGCGTCCGCGAAAACCGCTTTCTGTTCCACAATACTCCTCAGATTGCTCTCAAGCTGCCCTGTCAGTGCATCCTCCGAAGCATTTTTGATCCAGCGTATACAGATAATTCCTGTAATGCTTGCTGCAAGGAGGGCAGCGAGTATCGCCTGCAGAACAAGCCATAAAACGCGTCTTCTTATCGGTACTCTCTTGCCGCGATTCCTGTCCATTTTGATTCCCCACCCATGTATCACTCCGGATTAATCTGTCAGAGGTATAATCAGATTTTATCATATTCCTCTTATATCCTGTAGCTGTAACACGGCCTTTTTTCATTTTATGAAATCACGCGCTTTGTTCGTTTACCGCGCAGGATCTGCTCCGTGAAAACGGCATGGCGCCTTTACAGATCCCTGCGTATCCGGGCTGCGCCGCCTGAGGACAGCGCAGTATCCGAGGCTGAGGCAGTGCTTTGACTGCAAAAAATGAGTGAGACACTACACTGGCAGCAGCTTCAAAAGACGTTTCAGAAGAGGCCGTTGATATAGTCGTTCAGCGCCTCCCTGTCATAGAAGCTGGCCGGCTTCGCGATCCGGTAATCCGGTTCCACCCCGCCGTCGATCTCGTAATAGGATCCGTTCTTTACATAGGACAGATTGTTCGGAGACGAGATCGAGAAAAATGACCCATAGGCAGTCGTCAGTCCGTTAACCTCACAGCTGCCCCCGCCCGAGGTCTGCCCGATCAGCGTTACGCTGTGCGCATTCTTCAGGATCGCCGGTACGAGATTGCCGCAGGAGAAGCTGTTCGGCGAGATCAGGCAGTAAAGGTTTTTGTCAGATACCGTATCCTTCTCGTCGTACTCCCCGTCCAGATTGATATCCGCCTGATAGACGCCTGTTGAGCGGGCTCCCGTGAGCGTGCTCTGCATGCTGACCTTTGCCTCGCCAAGGAACCAGGCCGCCACAGCGACCGCAGCGTCTATTGCGCCTCCATCGTTCAGGCTCAGATCCAGAACAACATTTTCAACCGGACTGTCCTTCCTGGTAATCTGCCTGTGTGCGTACATGATCAGCGCAACCGTATCAATATTCGGATTCTCCAGGTCAAAATCGTCAGCCTCCGGTTCGGACTCCATCTGATAGTACGCTTCGGCAGTCCTGGGCAGATTGAAGGAGTCAAACGTGACGTAAGCGGTATTCCCGACTTCTTCATAGGGGATCACCTTATGCTTTGAATCATCCCTGGCTTTTTTGAACCTGCTGTAATCGGCGATGATCTGCATTCTGGACAGCCCGTTCCCCTCCTGGGAAGCCGGCTCGTAGGTCCGGAAAGAATTGATATCCATCCCTGAATGGATATCATCCAGATAAAACGTCAGAATATCGCTCAATGCACCATCCTTAACGTCCGAATCCGTGCTCTGCAGCTTTTCCTTATATCCGATTTCCGTAAACAGGTCATCAAAGTCCGTGATGCCGTGAAGATCCTTCAGACCATACAGTTTATCCATCACCAGGCAAAGCTCATTGTAGCTGAAACCGGCAAGTTCCTCGCTCATCGGCCCCCCGGGACCCGAACCATACATCATTCCAAGCGTCGAAAGTCCCATACTGTTTCTTATGGCTTTGCTGCTTCCCAGAACCACCGCTCTCTCATTAAACGCTACATCGATCGAGCAGGACTGGGAAAGAAGAAAATCTCCCATCGTCTGAAGCGGAAACAGATACAATCCCTTCTCCTGCACCCTGTAGAGCGGGATATCATAGTCGGCAAGACAGATCTCCACTGCCTTTCCATAGCGGTCATACGACCCTTTTTCATTGCGCTTCAGAAGGAGTTCATTCCCTCCTTCATCCACTGCAAAGGTTGAGACCGATTCAAGCAGACAGGTGTCGGTTGATCTGTGAATAAAGGCGTCATAGTCATCAAAAAATACCGTGCCTTCGTCATAGTCAATCAGCATCGTGTATCCGCTCTCTCTTGAGATTCCCACAACCGGGCCGTCCGCATCGAGCTGCAGCCCATAGCCCGTATCATTCAGCAGCTGATGATATACCATAGTCAGGACATCACACAGGTCATTCACTTCGATATACGGAACCTCCATTCCGTTATCGATGAAATAGAGAGGAAGCTCAGATTCATTCTCAACAAGATACAGAAAACAGGGATACGTCCTTTTCGAGATGGACACATCCCCCTCACTGACCGTCACCAGTTCTCCCTTCGGCCTGTCCAGAAACGCGTCACACCAGGCAACCGGATCAAACTCTGTTTCGGTTTCCGCTTCCGTATCCGCTTCTCTCTGTGTTTCAGCCTGTGCTTCATCCGTATAGAGCCCGGCCGCAGACGAATCTTCACCAGACTCCTGCCCGCCCGCCCATGCAGCAGCACAGACTGACAGGCTCAGAGCCGCCGCTAACACAGATGACATTCTTTTTTTCATCGTAGATCTCTCCTCCTCCCTGCAGCCACCTTTGCCGCAGATACCCGACTTACTGACGCCCTGCGGGACGTCATACTTTGTCTCCTCTTTTAATGCAGTTAACACCCTCAGGCTCTCATGGAAAGGCTGATTCATTCTGTTCTGCTGTTTGATAAGTGCCGTTCCTTATCCGTTCCGCATGATGGGGATGACCAGCAGCGTACTGAGCACATCGGAGGCACATTGCGAGCAGAGGATCCCCCGGTAACCTGCCAGGAAGGACAGAAACAGAAGAACGACTGCAAACAGGATCCCCTGCCGGCTCAGGGAAAGCACGAGCGCCGGAAGAGCTCTGCCCGTTGCCTGGCATATACAGGTTGACAGCATGACGATTCCTGCAAATGCGCTTCCTGCAGCCTGCCAGCGCAGCATCGGAATCCCCGTTTCGACGATCGCCGGATCCGGAGTGATCAGATGCAGCACAGGCCCCGCCGCCAGACAGACAAGCGCTGTCATGATCAGCGCGATGATCACCAGAAAACGCATGCAGAACATCATCAGCGTTCGGATCTTCCTCCTTTCTCCTGCGCCGGACAGATAACCAAAGAGAGGTATCCCTCCGAAGGAAAACCCGACCAGTATCATCTGGACAATCATCGTAACCTTCAGGACGATCCCCATCGCAGCGATCTTATCATCCCCATAAAAAAGGAGCCTCTGATTGATCAGCATCGTACAGAGACTGCCGGCGATATTGGTGATTGCGGCTGTGACGCCGATCGCCAGAATCTCCCTGAGATATGCCTTCCCGACGGTCAGCACAGGCCTGACTGACAGAACACGGCTGCGAAAGAGAACCACACAAAGCAAAAACAGATCGGTGCACAGATATCCCGTCACAGAGGCTACCGCTGCGCCGGACGCTCCCATAGAGGGAATCAGAAGGGGATCAAGAATCATGTTGACCGCCGCTCCGAGGCAGGAGCCTGCCATTGAGATCCCGGCCATGCCTTCACATCGAAGAAGATTCATGTGGATAAAGCTGACAACGACCAGCGGGGAGGCGGCAAGCATCACCGTTCCATACTCCCTCGCATAGGGAAGCGTGTCCGTGCTGGAACCCAGCAGCACCAGGAATGGATCCCGCACGACCAGCAGGAGACCGCCGATGACTGCTCCCGCAACCAGGGATATCCAGAAGCAGAACGCGCTGACACGCCCCGCTTCCTCCGTGCGGCCCTGGCCGAGCAGCCTGGAGATCAGGGAGCTTCCGCCCTGCCCGAAGATATTGCCGAAAGCCATCAGGATCATGAAGATCGGTGCGCAGACAGAAACGCCGGCAACCAGCAGGGCATTATTCGTCTGCGCTATAAAATAGGTGTCAGCGAGATTATAGAGAATGGTAACGACAGAACTTAAGACTACAGGAAGAGAAAGCCGGAAATAAACAGCGACAAGTCTGTTCTCCCGTGTATCCAAAACAGTTTGATTGCGATCAGGCATACGCATCACCGGCTCATCAACATTTCACACACTCTTCGCGCATCTTTCCATCCAAAAAACAGGAACCGCTCAGATCCGTCAGATAAGCAGGCTTATCTGACTGGATCATGAGCAATTTCAGGGGGTGCTGAATAATCACAAATGTTCAAACATTTTTACTTGTTCAGTATATCATGAGCCGGCGATGCCCGCTACAGGTTTTATTTCTTTTTACGGATTCTGTGCCGGATCATCAGGATCAGAAGCAGAAGCACCACAGCGGCTCCCACGATCATTCCGATCGTCAGAGGATCCGACCACCACGGTCCCCTCTCTTTCGGTGCTCTGGGAGGGATCACCGTCGGGACTGCTGCCCGTTTCGGTTTCGGCCGCTCTGTCACCGGCTCCGTTTCGGTTTCCGTTTCTGTTTCGGTCTCTGTCTCAGCCTCCGTCTCAATCTCCGTTTCAATCTCCGTTTCAGTCTCCGTCTCCGTCTCTGTTCCGGCCTCTGTCTCAGCTTCTGTCTCAGCTTCCGTGTCTGCCGCACTCTCCGCCTCAGTCTCTGTGACCGGTTCACGCTCTGTCTCTTTCTCTGTATCTTCCATCCCGCCTTCTGTCTCGCCAGCTGTCACGATCACCTGGAGCTTTCCGGTTTCTATGCTTCCCGTACGTAATGCGTCCCCGCTTGCAACCGCACTCACAGTATAGATTCCTTCCTTGTCAAATGAGAGATCCGCAGAGTATTCCACGCCGTCTGCCGTCATCGGAATCTGTTCTCCGGTTTCCGCGATCTGCAGCATCGCCGGATAGGCAGAATACACACCGGCAACAGAATAAAGCTGTCCATCATAGAGATAAGAGGCAGTCAGGTGTACCTTATCATGTGCTCTTACGGTCATTGAGTCAGCGATGCCCTCCGCTTTTTCACCCGCAGTTTTATCTTCCGTTTCACCCTCCGTATCATCCCGTGTTTCGGTTTCAGCCTTTGTTTCTTCTGCTGCTCCGCCCTCTGTCTGCGCCAGGAGAGAATCCTGCGGAAGATCCCCTGCTGCAGCATGAAGCCTGAATTCCATATCATGGATGGACAGGGCATACATCTCAATCTCTGTCTGTGCATCACCATGGACCAGAACACTCCAGTCATCCCCCGGCGGAGGGATCATCATCTTGATCGTAATATAGCGTCCTTCCCTCGTGATGATCCGGTTCTCCTCCTGAATCGGTTCCCGGTAATCTTCCAGATCATAGGACTCCATAAGGCCATCCCGCCCGATCTCAATACCGCGGATCCGGGCACTGTCCGTACAGGTCAGGGTAACGTTCAGTTCCGCGACCATATCTCCCACCGTAAAGGGAAAAGCCGCGTCTCCATCAGGATCCGTAACCTGGCTTTGTACCTGAACATCACTGGTACTGGTGTTTTCGGGTTCAAAAAAAGTTCCGAAGATCTCAGCGAATTTGGAATGTGCATCCGCAGCGCGTTTCAGAGGAACATATTCCCCGTATCCCACTTTCTCCGGTATCTGGCCTCTGATTCTGGCCGCGATCCGTTCTGTATAGTCCGTAGGATGGTCATTGTTCCTGTCAAAGTTCATCTCCAGGGTATAAACCGGCCATTGGTTTTCCCCTGCGATACGCTCCGCTTCCTCCAGTGACCGGTAATTGTATCCGTCCTCCAGAAAGTCTTCCAGTTTCTGTCCCGTAACCCGGAAATCACTGATCAGCAGAATGCCGGCGTTCTCCGGAGATGCTCCGCCCTGCTTCAGGACGTCACAGGCAGCG
>CAJOQO010000285.1 GCA_905236545.1 uncultured Lachnospiraceae bacterium | reverse complement strand
GTTACAAGTCCCGGGGCATACGTCAGGCATATGTTACAAGTCATATCTTGAAATATTCTGATGCATCCTGACAGAAAGTGTTCTATAATGGTGTGTAATGGCAGAAGCTGTTGTCCAGGATACTGCAGATCATCCTGCAGATTCCTGTGGTTTGATGGAATAGGAGTTTGGAATCATTATGTCACAGCATTACAGATGTTACCGTCTTGTTCTCTCCCCTTCGAAGGGGAAGCCTTCCGACGTACGGGACATCATCACGAAAAAAGACGACGCACTGCAGGAGATTCTCGATATTCCGGGGATCCGCAGCCTGACGATCAATGAAGCCAGGAACCTGATCGGCGTGGAAGCGGAGGAAGACGATTACTTCAATATCCTCAGCCGCGCTGTGAACATCCTCGGCCGGGTAACCGGAGGAGCCTACACGCTTGCATTTTCGGGACATGTCAGCCTGAGAAGCGAAGAACAGCTCAAGGCGGATGTGGAAGCTGCCACCCGGAACGGATCCAGGATGATGATCGCCTACGCGCAGACAGCGTGCGCGAACCATTGGCTGTGGAACGAAGAATACGACAAGGCAGTGGAGCATTTTACACTGGCACTGGAATCCCTCGAAGGACACGAGCAGAATTACAGCACCCCGGAAAAGTTTTACGCGGATCTTGCATTCGCCTGCAGCCGCGCGGGCGGCCGGGAGGAACAGGCTCTCGAGATGTGCAGCCGGAGCGAAGGCTTCTTTAAGCAAAAGATTGCATCCCGCGGAAGTCTCGATGAAGCGGTCAAGGATCTCTACCGCGGCCTTGCGGCAGTCTATGCGACGGAAGCGGAAGTCTACGAGAATCTGGGCAATCACGAGATGTGCACAAAGATGACCGCCCTCGCCTGCAAGACGCTGACGGACTGCGGCGACGCTCCCTTCGGGGATGACCAGATCTTTCAGCGGGTTCTGGACGCCTATAACAATGAGCGGGAAGCCGGCCGGATCACCTACCGCAGGGATGGGGATGACGATGACCGCCGGCGCCGCGAGAGGGCCGCGCTGGATCAGTTCTGGAGATCCCGGATGGAAGAAGCGTTGCGCGAGACCGGCGAGTCCGTATAACCCCGGCAGGTCAGGGCGTCACACCAGCCAGTCAGCGCTTCAGAGCCGGAGCGCGGCAGGAATGCCGGAGCGTTCCTGAATGAGAAAGGAGAGTTTTCAAGGATGAGTACGCTTCTTATTCAGAACATCGATGCGATTATCACCTGTGACAAGGAAGATTCCGTCTTCACCGGAGCAGATCTTCTGTGCGTGGACGGCCTCATCAGAAGAATCGGGCCCTCACTTTCCACAGATCCTGCGCTTTCCGGCCTTGCGATCGACCAGGTCATCGACGGCAGCGGCATGATCGCCTATCCCGGCCTGATCAACGCACACCACCACCTTTACCAGGTCTTCTCACGCAACCTTCCGGAGGTGCAGAATCTTGAGCTGTTTGACTGGCTGGTCGCGCTGTATGAGGTCTGGAAGAATCTGACCGAGGAGACAGAACGGCTGGCAAGCCTGACCGCGATGGGCGAGCTGGTGAAAAACGGCTGTACCACGGTATTCGACCATCATTATGTATTTCCCGCGCAGGGCGGTGACCTGCTCGCCGCACAATGGCAGGCAGCACAGGAACTCGGCGTGCGGATGCATTTTTCCAGAGGAAGCATGGACCGGTCCAAAAAAGACGGAGGGCTTCCGCCCGATTCCGTCGTACAGACGGTCGACGAGATCATGAAGGATTCGGTGCGCCTGATCGAACAGTATCAGGACACCTCCTTCGGTTCCATGAAACGGATCGCCCTTGCGCCCTGCTCCCCCTTCTCGGTCTCCGAGGATCTGCTTCGGGAAAGCGCGAAGCTTGCACGGCAGTACGGCGTGCGTCTTCACACGCATCTGTGCGAGACGAAGGACGAGGAAAACTATACGCTCGAAAAGGTCGGACTGAGGCCGCTCGCCTACATGGAGAAGCTGGGCTGGGTCGGCAGCGATGTCTGGTACGCGCACGGCATTCATTTTAACACGCAGGAGCTGGAGCTTCTGGCGGCAACCGGCACCGGCGTCTGCCACTGTCCCATCTCGAATATGAAGCTCTCCTCCGGCATCGCCCGGATCCCGGAGATGCTGAAGATGGGAATCCCGGTCGGTCTTGGCGTGGACGGAAGCGCCAGCAATGACGGCTCGAATCTCCTTGAGGAGGTGCGGGTTGCCTATCTGCTTCACCGGCTGAATTCCTCCGATCTTGCTCCTTCCGGATACGATGTCCTGAAGATGGCGACGATGGGATCCGCCCGGCTGCTCGGCCGCGAAAAGGAGATCGGCAGTCTGGAGGAGGGCAAATGCGCTGATCTGTTTCTTGTTGATTCGCGCCGTCTCGAGCTGGTTGGTGCTTTGTTCGATCCGAAATCGGCTCTGGGCACCGTCGGCCTGAAGGGGGCTGTGGACTTCACCATCGTGAACGGCCAGGTCATCGTCGAGCATGGACGCCTCGCGAAGGTGGATGAAGAAAAACTCGCATATGAAGCAAACCGGCAGGACAGGCTCTATCTTGGAAGATGACGCCGCAGCCGGGTGAGATGAGGAAGATGGACAAAATCAGGGAATACCTTCTCCGGGATATCGGAAATGAAATGGAATCCGGACGCGCCATGTATCTTGTGCGCGTTACTTTGCTGGGTGAACTTGTATATTTCGCCCTCTTCAGCGTTGTCCTTCTCCTCTTCCGGCAGTGGAAGGGATCGGCGCTTCCGCTATTATGTTTCGTGATTTCGCTGATCATCTTCCGCGGAACCTATCATAGAAGCAAAACAGAGTGGACGCTTCCCCTGTTTTATCTTCTTTCCCTCTTCTGGATCGTAATCGCGATCGTCCTGTTCGGATGGGACTGCGGCATCCAGCATCTTCTGTTTGTTCTTCTCGTGCTGATCTTTACCACCAGCTACAGCTCCATGTCCGTCAAGATTCCGCTGGGGCTGATGGTGTACGCCGTTCGCATGGGGCTTTATTTCTACACGCTTTCCGTCGAACCGTTCCTTCCGTTCCCGCCAGGCCTGAATCATGTGATGCAGTTTCTGGACACGACGATGGTCTATCTTCTGCTGATCCTGATCATGTCGGTCTTCGCCAGTGATACATTGCGCGCGGAAAGCCGTCTCGCGAATGCGAACCGCAAGCTGAACAACCTCGCCGATACCGATCCGCTGACGAAGCTTCCGAACCGCCGCTATGTCCTTCGGCATATCGAGGAATGCATCAGCAATTCCTCCGATCCGATCTGCCCCACTGTCGCGATCGGAGACATCGATTTCTTTAAAAAGGTCAACGACACTTATGGTCATGAAGCGGGAGACCGTGTTCTGGAGATTCTTTCCGAGCTGTTCCAGAAAACCATGGAGCCTTATGGCCTTTGCGCCCGCTGGGGCGGGGAGGAATTCCTGTTTTTCTTCGAGCATCTCAATCTCGACAACGCATTTTACGTGCTGAACGATCTGCTGGAAAAGATCCGCCTGACGGTCATCCCGTTCGGCGAACAGCAGATCAAGGTGACCATGACCTTCGGCGTGGAGGATGCGCTGCTCAAACGCTCGGCGCAGGTGGAGATCCCGAAGCAGGTGGACAGTGTGATCCAGAAGGCTGACAAGAAGCTGTACATGGGCAAGCAGCATGGCCGCAATCAGATCGTGGCCTGAATCAGAAGGATCCGGAGGATCCTGTCGTTTCAGTCCCCGGTCTGTACCGGGCGGGCGTTTCAGATGCTTTCAGAGCGCAGACCGGA
Organism: uncultured Lachnospiraceae bacterium; assembly: GCA_905236545.1. Taxonomy (GTDB): domain Bacteria; phylum Bacillota; class Clostridia; order Lachnospirales; family Lachnospiraceae; genus Porcincola. The sequence goes on along the minus strand of CAJOQO010000285.1, from coordinate 8,583 downwards.
TCAGAAGCTGCGGCCGGATGTCCGTATCCGCATGGGGCACCTCGTCAAAGATCTGGAAGCCATAGGCAACCGCCACCGTCGGGTGATCCCTGTGCAGGGACAGGTACCTGTCATAATACCCGCCTCCGTAACCGACCCGGTTGCGGTTCCTGTCGAACGCTACGCCCGGCATGATGATCAGCGCATCCTCTTCCCCATCCATCCCGGGACAGATTTCCGGATCCGGCTCAAGGATCCCCATAGCCCCGGGGATCAGCTGCGCAAACAGGATCCGGTCTTCCTCTGCCTTTTCCCATGCGCCGGCAGGCATTCCGATTTCGTAAAAATGCATTTCCTTTCCCTCTGTCCTGGGGAGCGCGACTCTTTTCCCATCCTGCAGGCATCGCAGGATCAGGCTGCGCATCATCACTTCGCCCGGCAGCTCCATATAGGCAAAGACACTGCTGCTTCTTTGGTACACGTCCAGCTTCAGCACCTGCTGTGTGATCTCCGCGCTCATCCCCGCAAGGGCCTCCCGGCCGTATGACCGCCTTCTCTGTGCCACGATCCTCCGAAGCTGCTGCTTGGTCAGATCCGGCTCCGTTCCCTGATCCTGGTTCGGTCTCTGTTCCTGGTTCCGTCTCTGATCCTGGTCCGGTTTCTGTTCCTGGTCCGGTCTCTGTTCCTGTCTCAGTATCTGTCCCTGGATCTCCATTCCTCTTCTCCTTCCTCCAAATCTTCATTGCGGTTTGTTCTTCTCAAGTGTAGAATATCAGATAAGGATCTGTATCGAATCAGCTTAGTCATCTGCGGCAACTGACTAAGTGATATTTCTACAGCTCCTGAGGATCCGTTCCGCTGTCTTTCACAGGCATCTCCGGGCGGCATCCCGTTCCTATCTTATCTGTGCTGAAGTGTCTTATGTACGGCTTCAGTACAGGTCACCTGTTGTCACTGTTATTATATTAAGGGAGGAAAAAGTATGACAGACGGGGTTAGAAAGTATCTTGCAGAATTTATCGGCACATTTGTACTGGTTCTTGTCGCCTGCGGCGTCGCCGCTGTGACAGGATGCACCGCGGAAGCAGACGCCGCTTACATCCTGACCGCACTTGCATTCGGCCTGGTCATCGTCGCGATGGCTTATTCGATCGGAAATGTCTCCGGTTGCCACATCAACCCGGCCGTTTCGATCGGTGTTCTTCTGAATGGCGGCATGACCGTAACAGATTTCATCGGCTATATCGCGGCACAGTTCCTCGGCGCGATCTGCGGAGCCGCTGTCCTTCGCGGCCTGATCGGGACCAGCCTCGGACTCGGATGCAACGGCCTGTATGACGGCAGCGTGGCAAAGTCCCTGATCGTTGAGATCATCCTGACCTGCATCTTTGTTCTCGCGGTTCTCGGCGCGACATCAAAGATCGAGAACAGCCATGTGGCAGGTCTTGTGATCGGAGGATCCCTGACTCTGGTACACCTGTTCGGAATCTATTTCACCGGTACCAGCGTGAACCCCGCCCGCTCCTTCGGTCCCGCGCTTCTGCTTGGCGGCGAGTCCCTGAAGGTCGTGTGGGTATTCATCGTCGGCCCGCTGGTCGGCGGTATCCTTGCGGCTCTGATCTGGAAACTGATCGGCGGCGCAAAGGAGTGATCAGCCTGAATCATTACGGTGCGGCCGTACGCAGCTTTGAGTGCTCTGTGCGCTCAAAGCTTTTCTGCCTGTACGGGCTGAAAACGCGGCTGCAGAAGGCCGGATCAATGCTTCCGGAATATCACAACCGGCGCGAAAGCGGCGTGCCGACAGCGAAAACGGCGTGCCGATAGCAAAAACTACGAGATGAGGAGGTTCCCTTGATGAAAAGATCATTTACCGCAGCGGCTGCTGCAGGAGCTGCCGCCATCATGCTGCTGTCGGGGTTTGATTCCACGATGACCCTGCAGGAGCTTCAGGAGAAAACAAAGTCCGCTCTTTCGCAGGCAGAGTCCGTCAGCGTAACAGTTAACGCTGTTGCCGATGCCGAACTCTCCGTTCAGCAGAATGTGGAAAACGGCGCATCCATGAATGTGCCCCTCAACGCCGCATCGGATATTACGCTGAATCTTAACATGGAACCGCTTCAGCTGCAGATGGACCTCAATTATTCCTACGAAGCCATGGGGCAGGGAATGGGCGGAATGTTCAGCACGTATCTGATGGAGAACGAAGACGGCACCGCGACGGTGTATTCCATGAATTCCATCAACGAGGGAGCAAAGCAGTGGATGCAGGAAGAGGTTGACGCGCAGAGCCTGTCGCAGGTCAAACAGACGCTGCGCAGCGCATTTTCCGGCGACACCACCGCACTGAACAGCCTCTCTCAGACTACGGTCTCCGTGGATCCGTCCGCAGCAGCCTCCATCGTCGAAAAATATCAGGAACAGTTCACTGATCTGGCAAAGCTCTCGCCGGAAAGCGTGACGGTAAACGGGAAGGAATGCTATCAGATTACATCCGAACTGTCCGGGGAGGATCTGTACCGGATGGCAGCCGATGTCATGGCAGCTTCCGGCCAGATGCCGGAGGAAGCCTCCGCGCAGAGCCTGAAGGATGCTTTGGGCGGGATCAGGATGAAGATGTCGTCTGCGATCGACGCCCGGACGTATCTGCCCGTTGACGGCACCGTCGATTTTGGAGAAAGCGACTTCTCTTCCGTGCAGAATCTTCTGGTCAGCTCCATGACGGGGGGCGCCGCAGACATGACTGCGGACCTGAAGGTGAACACACTCCGCATCGACTGCAGCTTCCTCTGCGATGAGCCGGTTACAATCGCTGTTCCTCAGGAAGCGCTGGACGCGTCGGGTGCCGGCAGTGCCGGAAGTACGCAGAACAGTCTGCCCGCGGATCCGGATGATCTGATCGGAAGCCTCCTGACCGGCGGCGAAACCGAATCCGGAGAGAACAGCGGCAGCGCCTCCGGTTCTGCCGGTACCGTCAGTCTCTCTGATACGGCCGGAAGCTCCGGCGATGCCGGTGATTCCGCTCTCCCGGAAGACGGGGCTGTCCTGAATCCCGACGGTTCCTACCGGATCACCTATACGGACTTCCAGGGCAATGTCCGGCAGGCGGATGTCAATGTTCCGGACGGGATGACACTCTCCTATGGGACGGGCGATTATATCGTCTTCGCAGATGAGGACTATTCCACAACGGTCAGCTATTCTCTGTTTACCCAGGAAACGCCGGAACTGACCGTCGAAGGGGATCTGGATGTCTCCTATCTGGAAACCAACGCGGATTACTCGGATGTGGAGCGGACGGACGTCCTTCAGACTTCCCTTCCCGACGGAACGCCGGTGTATTACGGCTCCAAAGGATACGTATACAACACCTTCCGGCTGGGCGGAACCAGCTGCGCGCTGCAGGCAGGCGACACGATCGTAAACATCGAGATCGAACGGAAGGATAAAGATCGCAACATCGTCGAGGCCTCGGAAGAAGACGTCCTGCAATATGCGGGGCTTGTCAGACCGGCGGCATAAACAGGTACAGCCCGCATGCAGGAAACAAACACCAGCTTCACAGACTTCATGAAGAGCAGGCAAAAAGCCACCCTGGTCATGGTTCTGCTCAACATCGTTATCTTCGCTGTGCTCGAAATAGCGGGAGACACGACCGACTCCCGGTTTATGGTCAGCCACGGAGCGATGTATACGCCATATGTCCGGGACGGACAGTATTACCGGCTCTTCAGCGCGATGTTCCTTCACTTCGGATTCGAACATCTCGCCTACAACATGTTCAGCCTGTTCTTTCTGGGCGATATACTGGAAAGCATCCTGGGTCCGGTACGCTTTCTCGCCGTCTACCTGCTTGGCGGGCTCGGCGGCAATGCGCTCTCCTTCCTGATGAGCATCCAAAGCAGCCAGGTCAAGGTTTCCGCCGGAGCATCCGGCGCAATCTTCGCCGTGGCAGGAGCATTTTTCTACATCGCGCTCCGGAACCGGAGAAGCTTCGGCCGCGACGGAATGCGCAGGCTGGGCCTGATGGCTGTTCTGATGATCATGCAGGGCATCGTTGACCGGGGCGTCGACCAGAGCGCCCACATGGGCGGCATGGCCACAGGCTTTCTGCTTGCAGTCGCACTGTACCGGCCGCACCGGAATCACCGGAGCAGCGAAGCATAACCCCCGCCCCGGCAATGCAGCGAAGCAACAAAGAGGCTCACCCCCGGGAAAGCAACGAAACAACAAAGAAGCTCACCCCGGAAATGCAGCAAAACAACAAAGAAACTCACCCCCCGGCAATGCAGCGAAACAACAAAGAGACTCACCCCCGGGAAAGCAACGAAACAAGGAGGAAAAACCATGAAAGACTGCAACTGCATCTTCTGCAAAATCGCAAGCGGAGAGATTCCCTCCGCAACCCTTTACGAGGACGACGAATTCCGTGTCATCCTCGACCTGAACCCGGCGGCGAAGGGGCACGCGCTCGTGCTTCCGAAGGAACACTACGCCAACCTGTTCGAGATCCCGGAAGACGTCCTCGGACGCGCGGCAGGCGTCGCGAAGAAGGTCGCCGCAAAGCTCAGGGAGGGACTCCACGCCTCCGGCCTGAATCTTCTCCAGAACAACGGCACAAGCGCGGGACAGACAGTCTTTCACTTCCACATGCACCTGATTCCGCGTTATGACAATGACGCGCTCGGAATCGCGTGGAAACCGGGCAAGCTGACCGACCAGGACAGGGATGAGATCCTGTCCCTGTTCTGAGCAGCCGGCGTCCCGGTTGCCGATGTCCCCGCTAACCTGTCTCATTGATATGGGATACCTGTAAGCGGCAGTACAAAGCTCAGTTCACGCCCGTGAACAGCAACAATTTACTGGAAATCCGAAATAATAAAAGGTGGTCTTATCCATGAAAAATGATACCGCGGGCAGGAGCGCGTCTCCTGCCAAAGTAACAACCGTAAAGGAACTCGAAAAAAAGCTTGCCGTCATGCGCAAAGCGCAGGCCGTCTTCGCCGAATACTCCCAGGAGCAGGTTGACCGCATCTTCTACGAAGCGGCAATGGCAGCCAACAAAGCGAGGATTCCACTCGCGAAGATGGCGGTGGAAGAAACCGGCATGGGCGTTGTGGAAGACAAGGTGATCAAGAATCATTTTGCTGCCGAGTACATCTACAACGCGTACCGCAGCACGAAAACATGCGGCGTGATCGACGAGGATCCGGTCGCCGGCGTCCGGAAGCTCGCAGAGCCGATCGGCCTGATCGCAGCGGTCATTCCCACGACGAATCCCACCTCCACGGCGATCTTCAAGACGCTGATCTGCCTGAAGACGAGAAACGCGATCATCCTCAGCCCGCACCCGAGAGCAAAGGCCTCTACGATCGAAGCGGCCCGGATCGTCTACGAAGCAGCCGTAAAGGCAGGCGCGCCCAGGGACATCATCGGCTGGATCGACGAGCCGTCTCTTGACATGACCAACCTCGTGATGCGGGACAGCGACTGTATCCTGGCAACCGGCGGCCCCGGCATGGTCCACGCCGCCTACTCCTCCGGCAAGCCCGCGCTCGGCGTCGGCGCCGGAAACGTACCCGCGATCATTGACAGCAGCGCCGATGTACGCATGGCCGTCAACTCCATCATCCATTCGAAAACATTTGACAACGGTATGATCTGCGCATCGGAGCAGTCCGTCACTGTACTTTCGGATGTCTATGATGAGGCAAAGAAGGAATTCGAAGCGCGCGGCTGCTATTTCCTGAGTGAAAAGGAAACCCGGAAGGTCGGCAGAACCATCCTCATCAACGGTTCGCTCAATGCAAGGATCGTCGGGCAGAAAGCCGCGGATATCGCCCGGATGGCAGGTGTGGAGGTTCCGGAGCGCACCAAGGTGCTGATCGGTGAGGTGACCAGCACGAAGATCTCCGAGCCCTTTGCCCATGAAAAGCTCTCCCCGGTACTGGCCATGTACAGGGCTGATACCTTTGAGAAGGCACTCGATATCGCGGAAAGCCTCGTCATGGACGGCGGACCGGGACACACGGCGTCCCTGTTTATCGACCCGGCCGAAAAAGAAAAGATCCTTGCCCACGCGGAGCGCATGAAAACCTGCCGCATCGTGATCAACATGCCTTCCTCCCACGGCGGCATCGGCGATCTTTATAACTTTAAGCTGACGCCCTCTCTCACCCTCGGCTGCGGCTCCTGGGGCGGCAACTCCATCTCCCACAATGTGGGCGTGATGGACCTTCTGAATATAAAGACAGTAGTTGAGAGGAGAGAAAATATGCTGTGGCTGCGCGTTCCGGAAAAGGTTTATTTCAAGAGAGGCTGTATGCCTGTCGCGCTCGACGAGCTCGGTACGGTCATGCATAAAAAGAGGTGCTTCATCGTCACGGATTCGTTCCTCTACAAGAACGGCTATGTGAAACCGATCGAGGAAAAGCTCGACCAGATGGGGATCCAGCATACCTGCTTCTACGATGTCACGCCGGATCCGACGCTTCAGTGCGCGAAGGAAGGCCTGAAGCAGATGGTGTCCTTCGAGCCGGATGTGATCATCGCGCTCGGCGGAGGCTCTCCGATGGACGCCGGCAAGATCATGTGGGTGATGTACGAGCACCCGGATGTCAACTTCGAAGACATGGCCATGGACTTCATGGACATCCGCAAGAGAATCTATGTCTATCCGGAGATGGGCAAAAAAGCTTACTTTGTCGCGATCCCGACTTCCGCGGGAACCGGTTCCGAGGTGACGCCCTTTGCCATCATCACAGACGCTGAAACCGGCACAAAATGGCCGCTGGCGGACTATGAGCTGATGCCGGATATGGCGATCGTCGACGCCGACAATATGATGAACCAGCCGAAAGGCCTGACCAGCGCGTCCGGGATCGACGTCATGACGCACGCCCTTGAGGCGTATGTCTCCGTGATGGCGACGGATATGACGGACGGCATCGCCCTGAAGGCGACAAAGCTGGTATTCGATTATCTGCCCTCCGCCTATGAAAACGGGGCGAAGGATCCCATTGCGCGTGAGCATATGGCCCTGGCCGCCACTCTGGCCGGAGAGGCATTCGCCAATGCCTTCCTCGGCGTGAATCACAGCATGGCCCATAAGCTGGGTGCCTACCACCACATTCCGCACGGAGTCGCCAACGCGCTGCTCCTGACCTATGTCATGCGCTATAACGCGAACCCCGTACCGGTAAAGATGGGCACGTTCCCGCAGTACCAGTACCCGCACGCGCTCGAGCGCTACTGCGAAGTCGCGCGCTACAACGGCGTGAGCGGCAAGTCAGATGAGGAAGTCTTTGACAGGCTGATCGAAAAGCTCGAGGACCTGAAGAAGAAGATCGGCATCCCTGCCTCGATCCAGGAGTGGGGCGTCAAAGAGGAAGACTTCCTCGCGACGCTGGACGAGATGACGGAAAATGCATTTAACGATCAGTGCACAGGCGCCAACCCGAGATATCCTCTGATGAGCGAGATCCGGCAGCTGTACCTGCTGGCTTACTACGGAAAAGACACCAGAGAAGCCGGCAAGATCTGAGGAGGGAGAAAAACATGGCTGAGAGAATCATCCTTGAAGAAACGTCGAACAAAACCGTCTTCCGCGAGGGGAATGTGATCGTCAAAGAGTACATCCCCTCCCACCCGAAGGAAAATGCGTTCAACGAGGCGTATATCCACGCCTGTGTTGAGGCCTGCGGCCTGTCGATCCCGAAGATCCTGTCGGTCGCGCCCTCCGGCGGCGGGTGGGCGCTCTCGATCGAATATGTGGAAGGAGAGACCCTGGAGCAGCTGATCCAGGAACATCCCGGCAATGTGGAGGAGTATCTGGAGAAGCTGGTGGAGATCCAGCTGGAGGTTGGCAGCTACCGCGTCCCGCAGCTTCGCAACACCATCACCAAGATGGACCAGGTGATCAATAGCCTGACCGAAGTAAGCGCTTCCACCCGCTATGAGCTGCGGCAGCGTCTGCATGGCATGAAACGGCATTCCAAGCTGTGCCACGGCGATTTTGTCCCTTCGAATGTCATCATCCGCGAAGACGGCAGCTACTGCGTGATCGACTGGGCGCACGCGACCTCCGGCAACGCAGGCGCCGACGCGGCGATCACCTATCTCCGCTTCTGCCTGGAGGGCCGGGAATGGGCGGATCAGTATCTGCATATCTTCTGTGAGAAGGCTGATATGGCCATCCAGTATGTGCAGAAATGGATGCCGATCGTGGCGGCCGCCCAGCTTGCGAAGCATAAGGCGGATGAGAAGGAGCTTCTCACCCGCTGGATCAGCGTCGCGGAATATCAGTGATATGACCGACCCTCTGCGTTGCCTCTTCCGTTATTTCGTCAATTTTGGGAAAAGGTATTCCAAAGAGTCCATTTTTATGGTAAAAACTAAGTATTGCAAATGTTATTTTTTTGATAAGCATTTTTGCACGTTTCTATCAATATCTCAACCAAAGGAGGTCTAACTATGGGTGGATTAAACTCCGCCGCTGTGGCCCAGATCAAGGAGATCTGCGCCCGGTACAAGGACGAGAAGACGCCGCTGATGATGATCCTCAGCGACATCCAGAACGAGTATGGGTATATCCCGCTCGAGGTTCAG
>CAJOQO010000284.1 GCA_905236545.1 uncultured Lachnospiraceae bacterium | reverse complement strand
TCAACTCCCTCCTCTGCCTTGCGTATGAGCAATCATCCTGCGTGAATGTACCAGAAATTAATTATTCGGTGTACTAGGTTCTGTCCTGCCGCGCCAGGCAGGTCAGGAATGGCAGCAGCCATATCTCACAGTTCCTGCGCCATATACAGGCGCGCATACTCTCCGCCCCGCGCCACCAGCTCGTCATGCGGTCCGCTCTCGACGATCCGGCCGTCCTCGATTACGACGATTCTGTCCGCACCGCGGACAGTGGACAGCCTGTGCGCGATCACGAAAGAGGTTCTGTTCTGCATCAGCTCATCGAAGCTTCTCTGGATATGCTCCTCTGTGATCGTATCAAGCGCCGAGGTCGCCTCGTCCAGAATCAGGACCGCAGGATCCTTCAGGAAGATTCTCGCGATGGAGACGCGCTGGCGCTGTCCTCCGGACAGCCGCGTTCCCCGTTCTCCGACATAGGTATCGAACCCATCCGGCATGCGGAGGATATCCTCATAAAGCTCGGAGCGTCTTGCCGCTTCCTCCACCTCCTCATCCGAAGCGCCCGGTCTTCCGTAGCGGATATTTTCCCGGATCGTATCCGCGAAGATGAACACATCCTGCTGAACGATCCCGACGCTGCCGCGAAGCGACCGCTTCGTCACATCACGGACATCCATTCCATCGATTCTGATCGATCCGGATACCACATCGTAAAAGCGCGGGATCAGCTGGCAGAGCGTCGTCTTTCCTCCGCCGGAAGCGCCAACCACCGCGATCATCTCACCGCCCTTTACATGCAGGTCAATCTCATGGAGCACCTCCGGGTGGTCAAGGTAAGAGAAGCTGACGTGATCGATATCCACCCTTCCCTGCGTCACGCGCAGCTCAGTCGCACCCGGCCTCTCCCGGACGGTCGGTTCCATCTCCATCACTTCTTCAAATCTCCGAAGACCCGCCATACCGCTCGCATAGGTTTCCGCGAACTGCGCCATCTTACGGATCGGTGTGACAAATGAGCTTACGAACAGGGTAAAAGTGATCAGATCAATATAGTTCAGCTGATCCCTCATGATCAGGAATCCTCCGAACGCGATCACCACCGCAGGGAGGATTCCCATAAAGAATTCCTGGGACGCATGAAAGATTCCCATCGCCCGGTAGAAATCCTTCTTTGCGCCGCGGTACTGGGTATTGGCATCGGTAAAACGCGCATTGTCCACATTCTCGTTGGCGAAAGCCTTGGAGGTCTTCATCCCGGAAAGACTGGTCTCAATATCCGTGTTGATGCCGGCAAGCTTCTTTTTGACGTTTGCAGAGGTACGCGACATATTCCGGCGCTGTATCATCGTGATCACAAGAAAAACGGGAATCAGCACCGATACCACCAGGGCAAGACGCCACTCGATGGTAAACATGATGATCAGAGCCCCCGCCACCGTCAGCACGGAGATCAGCAGATCCTCCGGCCCATGGTGCGCCAGCTCTGTCACTTCAAACAGGTCTCCTGTCAGACGGCTCATCAGGTTTCCCGTGCGCATCTGATCATAGAATTCAAAGTCCAGCTCCTGCAGATGCCGGAACAGATCAGCACGGATATCCGTCTCAACACGTATGCCAAAGGTATGCCCCCAGTAGGTCATGATGAAATAGCAGACGGAGCGCAGGGCATAGCAGGCACAAACCGCAGCCATCAGCGCAAAAAACGCAGTGAAAAGACGATCCGGGAGAAGCGTGTACATCGCGTACCGCGACACCACCGGAAACGCCAGATCGATGCCCGCGGCCAGCACGGCACACGCCATATCCAGAAGAAACAGTTTCATATGCGGCCTGAAATACCGCAGAAGAGTTTTCAGCATAGTGGAAATCCTGCCTCTATCTCACATCCGGACCCCATGTTCTTTCAGCCAGTGGCAATAACTGGAAGGAATCGAAGTGTACTGCAGCAGGAATCCCTCCTCTGTTTTCTCTATCACCTTACACAGAAGCCGGTCTCCCATATCAATCTGCAGATTGTCCAGCACCTCCAGCTCCGACTGTGTCTCAAGCATCGCGCAGTCTTCCCCGACTGCCGTGATGCCTCCATACAGCGTTTCTTTTATGACGTGCTTTTCACTTAACTTGAAGAAGCAGACCGGAACAGGGGCATCCAGCTTTCCGGGGCGCCTGTTCTTCATCGAAACATGGATATTGTAAGGCTCACCGATTCCGGTAACCTGCGAAAGAACCATCTCGCTGTTCACACCCTTCGGGGTTACCGTCATCTCCTTTTCAATTGTAATCGGAACCTGGATATCTCTTTTTACATCAGACGAGATCAGGAGCTGGCCGCCCGTCGTATAGCTTTCGATCCGCCCGCACTGATTGACACGGCTGCCGATCACACCGTATTTCTTGCGTTTCTCGGAACCGATGATTCCGACAACCGTTTCACCGGACGTCAGCCCGATCCCCATTTCAAGAAGAGGATACCCCTGTTTTTTATTCCAGAAATTGATCTCATCCATCGCATCCTGCATCTGAAGCGCGGCAGCCACAGCGTGTTCTTCCGGTGCCGGTAACTGAATGGGCGCCCCAAACACAGCCAGGATTCCATCCCCGAGAAACTCAATGATCGTTCCATGATGGCCCTGAATGATATCCGTCATCTTCTCAAGATAATGATTCAGCATGATCAGCAGATCCACAGCATCCATTCTTTCACTCAGAGCCGTAAAACCGCGCAGGTCACTCATCATGACCGCTACATGCATCTTTTTCCCGCCCGGCTGCAGAGCGCCCGGCGTTTTCAGAAGCTCCTTCACGATGTCATCCGAGAGGAACTGTCCGAACGTCCTGTTCAGAAGGTTATTTCTGGCATTCAGTTTACGGTTCAGGGTATTGATCCGATCCATCGCCTTTACCGCATCCTTCAGTTCGATCAGCCCGCTCAGGTCACTCAGAACCAGGAAGATCCCTGCTTTATTCTTTGCTTTTTTCTCCGAAATATAGGTGGATGCGACCCGGAGCTGACGGATCTTGTTTTTTGTATGGAGGTTCACGATCCTCGGCTCGATCCCCTGGTGCGCATAAACCGTATCCAGAAAAATCTGAGAAAAGTCATCATTCTCCGGATGATTGAAAAAAAGTTCCGCGAATGTCTTTCCCACCGCATTCTCAATATCCAGCTCCAGGATCTCCAGCGCTGACTGGTTGGCATATCGGATCCTGCCGTCCAGTTCAACAATAATCAGGCCTTCCGACAGGCTCTCTATCAGCATTTTCAGGAATTCAAGCAGGTTTTGCTCCTCCTCTTTCCTCATAATTGTTCTCCCTCTGATCCTTTCGTCCGCGCACTCCTCAATGATGTGGCTCCGCCGTCAGTGTGTATGCTTCGAAGCAGGCGCAGCGGTTCTGCAACCCCTTATCGCAATGGAATTGCTTTCTTCAGAATGGTCATCTCCACCTGCCGTCCCCGTATGCTGACTTTGACATCATCCGCAATTCTGGAGACAACAGACTGCTCCAGCTCGTCCCAGGCCTCGGCAGCACCCTCCTGGTTATGCTCCATTCCTTCCTTCACCATCTCCCGGTAGCTGTTCAAAGACCACGAGTCCACATGATTCGCTATTTCCGGGTTTGTCGGCACAGAAACGCCTGCCCAGTCCAACGGTTCAAAGAAAGCTCTGATTCTCCCCATGAATCCTTTCGCGGCTTCATTCTTGCCGCTGCTGGACGCCGACAGCAGCCTTTCCTGTTTGTCAAAGTTCATCGGGGTTTCCACCTTCAGATGCAGCCGGAACACGTTCTCCTGATCCTCGATCCAGAATACCCCTTCCCGTTCCCCGGTAATGGACCGCATCATACCGAGCATCTCCTCCGTGAGCAGTCTCAGATGCAGAGCATCCCTGGAGTTCAGCTCTTTATACTGTGCCACCTTTTCCGCCTGGGCCAATGCCTCTTCCATTCCTGTGCCGTCATTCGAGATTGTGATCACATCAGATTTCATGACTTCCTCACTTCCTGCCGCAGTTCTCTCTCAGAGCGCGGATCCTGAACATTCTCATCATCAATATAACACAGATATCCTCTGTCAGAAAGAAATGATTGATTGATCCGTACCCTTGGACTATAGTGGTATGGGAATCATCGGATGTTCTGTATCCTTGCTGTGATTCTCAGCCGGTCTGCGTTTCAGATCTGACGCGGCGAGCCTGCCGCATGGTGATCGGGGTGTACCTTGTAACAAGATAGGAAATGCATCTGAAAGGGAGAAAAAGAGTATGAAAACAAAGAGTGGAAAAAAGGTTCCTGCCGCCGCACTGCTGCTTATCCTCGGCCTGATCCTGGTGATCTTCAGAAACGCGGCTCCGGAGTTCATCCTGCGGATCGTTGCCGCCGGTCTGATGGTTGTCGCAGCGGCAGGCATATTTCTGGCAGTCCGGGATAAGGAAGCCAGGAAATCAACCAGGATCGGAAGGGTTCTTCTGCAGGGGCTCCTCATCGCCCTGGGGATCGCCATCCTGGTTAAGACCTCCTTCTTTGCCAGCTTTTTCAAGTACGTACTCGGAGGCATCATGATCTTCTTCGGACTGAAAGATATGATCCCGGCGATCAAAAACAAGCTGGGCCTGCTGAAGATCCTGCTTGGCCTCCTGGCAATCATTCTGGGAGTCGTTCTGTTCTTCATTCCGGCCCAGGCCCTGACGCTGCTCTCAGGCCTGGCTCTGATCTATTGCGGAGCTGTTTCTGTCTTCGGGGGGAAGAAACCTGCTCAGGATCGAAATAAGAGCTGATACGATAAGGAGAGAG
>CAJOQO010000283.1 GCA_905236545.1 uncultured Lachnospiraceae bacterium | reverse complement strand
GTGCCCATCGGAGCGGCCGGCGTTTGCACTGTATCCGGAGCGTCCATCGGAGCGGCCTGCGTTTGCACTGTATCCGGAGCGTCCATCGGAACGGCCTGCGTTCGCGCTGTATGCGGACTGGTCATCCGACAGCCAGCCGTCCACGCCTTCTGAAGCATACATCCCCGTGTGCCGGCCGGCAGGATGACCGGAAGGAGCTGCCGAAGGATCCCCCGCGGATTCTCCCGGCTTCCGGCTGCTGTTTCTTTCGTTGTCCTGAAGAAGCTTTGCAAGCACATCTGAAAGCGTATATCCTTCCGATGAGACCTGATCATAGAAGGCGTATGCCATCTGTACGGCAGCCTGGTCAGAATGATCCGTGTTTTTCAGGAGATACTCTGACAGCAGGCGGACAGAGTCGGGTTCTGAATCGGAGATGTGCGGAATATAGCACAGCAGCACCTCATCGCCGCCTGCGCTCAGGAAGATACACTCCGGATCGAGATACAGATCCCGGACGCTCATCAGAAGCCCGGGCATCCTTGAAGCGGTATCCCGGATAGAGGAGAGAATCTTCCGCAGATCACTTCCTGTCAGGGAGACGCTTTTGTATCGTGACGTGATGCTGGCACATGCGGTTACATCTGCCCGAAGGGTTTTCTTTCCGTTTTTTGCCGCGATGCTGAGCGGAAGGATCCCCGGCAGGCTCCCTCTGAGGGCCATCTGAATGATATATTCATCTTCATCGATGCGATTGTCTCCGAGTATGAGATAGGTGTGATCGAGTTCTTTGGTGAATTCTTTATCCATATCATTTTTTGAGAAGTGCGCTGACGTATTCCAGCCCTCTGATCTTCCGGATCAGATCCGCAGGGTACAGAATCGTCCGGTTTGCCGACGCTCCTGTAGAGAGCTTTTTCTTTCCAAACAGAGATGGGAGAAGACCGGGGAGCGTTATGGTCCCTTTGTAGATGACGGATGCCTTGCTCTGGGATGCGCTGACAGAGGAAGAGACCTTTCTGGAAGGTCCGGTTGTCTTTGTAAGTTTTTTTGCCTGTTTTGCCAGCCTGTTGCTTCCGCTTTTCTTCCAGCTGTTCAGGTCTGCCTGTGCTGCGATCTGCTGCGCGGCTCCGTTCAGCACTCCCTTGTCATGGAGGAAGAAACCGTAATAGAGAACCGACAGAAGGACGGGCAGGGTTACCGTCATGATCAGAGCCGCTTCGACAGTGAAGCTTGCCGCGATGCATCGTTTGAAATAAATACGCACAGCCCTCATAGGATGACCTCCGCAGTCAGCATAATCAGATGTACGGAGGCGAGAAACGGAAGGAACGGAAGACAGTCTGAGCGCTTCACACGTTTCAGAATCAGGAGCGCACAGCAGAAAACAGCGCAGAGGATCAGCGCGGCTGACAATGCGGCGAACTCTTTTTCCAGACCGAGTGCCAGGCCGCATGCCATCACAGCAAATGCGTCTCCGATTCCCACGCTTGCATGGAAGACAAGAGACAGTACCAGGAGAATCATGCCTGGAAGGAGACCTGCGCCGAGCTGCAGGGCTGTTATGTTTGTCAGAACCAGATGAAGGATCCCGATGGCAAGGCCGAATACAGGAGCCGCCCACCCGGGGATGGTTCTGGTCCGGATATCAGATACGGAAAGACAGCATACAAATATCGTTGTCAACAGTTGGATGAGGAACATTTCAGACGTCAGCCTCCTCTCGCTTTGCGGCAGTCCTTGCACTCATGCATATGACCGCATTCCTCCAGATCCGCTTCATGAACAGTCCGCTTCAGGGAGGGGCAGTTCACGCTGGAATGCCAGCAGTTTCCGTACGGATCGACGTAATACTGACCGGTATCGTGGCTGCCGCAGAACGGGCACCTCTTGTATTTGCCTCCGCTTGTGTTCCGGGCGGACTTCAGCTGGCTGTGTGATACCGGTATGATCGTCACCTTCAGGTGAGAGCAGCCGGGATTGGTATGGTAGACGCTCCCATGCTCTGTGACATATACCGTTTTGCTTTTCTTTTTTTCTTTCTCGTTCTCCTGGTTGTTTTTTCCATTCTTATGCCCGTTCTTTCCGACCCAGCCGCGCACAACCGCCTTCTGTACGAAGAAAGTCAGCGGGAGAGAGAGCAGGGAGTATTTCGGGCGCGGCTGGTAGGAAAGAACCAGACGGATGTTATTATCCTTCTTCAGGTAGGAGGAATTGAGAAAGCTTGCATAGCGGACTTCATCCTTGTCCTGCGCTTTACTGATCACCTGGGATGTTGCCCAGGCATCCGACAGGGCTGCGCGGATAATGTGGCTGGTATCTTCATATTGTTCCTTATAGGCGGCGATCGCCATTTCCTGTGCGCAGACAGCAAGGGATCCGGAGTACTGCGCGGCTGTACGCATCACGCTTGCATATTGAAGTATGATCGCTGACAGAACAAAGAAGATGGGAAGCTCCAGGGCTGCTTCGACGGTAAGAGAAGCAAAAAAAGATGTTCTTCCGGCACGTCTGTCCTGAACTGGAGAGAGTACGCGTTCCTTTCTATGAGATAATAAGTTCAGAATCGATATTGTTTCAGTTGTAAAAGCTCGGGTTTTTATGTTGGATAATGGAGAAAGACGGCATCTTATACGTTCAGGAAAGGTGGGGGCCTTCCCGTTTTTCTGGAAGAGACTCTGTATAGATGCCTGGATATTATATATGGTTTTTTGAAGATTCAGGCTTCCGGGCGTGCTTTGGAAGAACATCCTTTTTCACCTCTCTTTCCGCACAGAGTAATAAAAATGATCCTGGGTTCACGGCTCCGGAAGAGCCGTGAACGGTTTTCCTGGATGAGATCAGAGTTGAGATCAGATTCCCTTGGCTTCATTTGTCGCCTTGTTCAGAATATCCTTGACGATCTGTGTCACCTGTTTTTTGAAGATGACGACCAAAGAGATGAGAACGACGAGGATCAGGATGATCTCGACGACACCGACGCCTTCTTCGTCCGCTGCGATCTCACGGACCGCGGAGAGAACGGCATCTTTCCTGCACTTCAGCGGTTTCCACATAGACAGTTCCTCCTTTCTTTTGTATTTTCCGAAACCATCCGGCAAAAAATGCATCATACAGCGTAATGGAAGATCGGATCCTGCGATGCTGCGCTATATCGAAGCACCGGCACCATGTAATGCTGCGCTATGCCGGAGTGTTGGAATCATGTAATTCTGCAGCAGGAATAATGAATGTCGAATAATGAATAAAGACGAAGGAATCTGCCCCGCCGAAGGGCGGAAGAAACTCTGATTTGCCACGGTCAGGCAGCTTGCCTGCCGGAAAGAAATCCGGACTGTAACCGGTATCCGGTAGATCGGATAGATGCGTTATATCACAGCCGGTCTGCGGATGCAATCGAAAATGCCCCTGCCGGCGGGAATTCAGCGTTCCACACAACGATCCGGGCAGAGAATGCCGTAAGGTTTCGTCGACATTGTGTGACTTGTAACGAGGACAATTTGCCAGACAGCATACAGAGGGCATTCTTTGCAATACGGGTTTGTGATACTATTATTCTGGAAAACGTAAGGATCCGCACATTCCGGGGCAAGCCTGAAGAGGAAAGGCCATGTGACGCGGGATGTTCCGGCTCCGTCCTGTATAACAGAGGGACTCAATATGGAAGATACCAGGATCATAGACCTCTACTGGGCCCGGTCCCAGGAGGCGATCGGGCAGACAAAGATAAAATATGGGCGTCTGATCTACTCGATCTGTGTCCGGATTCTCAGAATCGCGGAGGATGCTCTGGAATGTGAAAATGACACGTATCTGAGGGCGTGGGACTCGATGCCGCCCCAGAGACCGGATCATCTGAGCGCTTATCTGGGAAGAATCGCGAGGAACCTTTCGCTGGATCGCTATGAGCGGGAACATGCGCAGAAGAGAGGGGGCACTCAGATTCCGCTGATTCTGGAGGAGCTGGAAGAATGCATTCCCTCATCATCGGATTCGGGCCTTCCCGTGGAGCTTCGGGATCTCCTGAACCGGTTCCTGGAGGGCCAGACAGAACGGGCCAGGATGCTGTTTGTGCGCCGATACTGGTTCGGGGACAGTGTAAAGGAGATCGCCGACCGGTATGAACTGGGAGAGAGTCTGGTCAAGATGACGTTGCTGCGCAGCCGCAATTCGCTTCGCGCATTTCTCGAACAGGAGGGGGTGACGATATGAGCAGTGAGGAGAACAGGAGGGATCAGGCCCGTCAGCTGCTCCGTGCGATGGGAGAGATCGATGACCGTTTCCTGACAGAGGCGATGGAGCAGGCAGACCCGTCCGGAAAGGAGAT